>JAYGCB010000054.1:0-7198 GCA_046583565.1 Candidatus Nitrosopelagicus sp.
CAAATTCTTTTTTCACGCGCCGTAAAAATCTTGATCTTATTCTTACCCTTTCCAATGTTTGCTCCAATATACGTTCAGTTCCGGGCATGGGATTTTTCTTGAAAAATGTGCGTACATCGTCTTCCTGCTTATCATCAATAACTCCACCAACACTTGCAACAATCCTATTCGCCAAGGGATTTCCCACACCAAATTTCCTAACTAATCTTTTCCAATATTTCTTGAGCCATGGCCAAAGAATATCCTTACCATAAATATTGGATGATATAATCATTATTGGTACACGAATATTTTGTGATCTAACATTTGGAGTCAAAGAAAACGCAAGTGTTTCTATAAGTAGATTTTTTTGCTTAAAATTGCCCATTGCACTAAGAAATCTTAGTTTTTCTTCCTGCAGTGTTGCCTTTTTGTATAGCGATAAAAGTTTACTATGGGTCTTCCTGTCTCCCTGCCATGCAATCAAGGTAAAAACCGGTTCACATAGATCAGCTGCAAGTGAGTTTTTATTTTTAAGAAATTTGGCAAAGCGCCTTCTAGATTCAGCAAGTACATTTTCATCCCCGAGCTTGCCTAATGCTGTAATCACAAAGCTGCGCAATAATGCATCCGTATGCTTTTCATGTTTTTTAGAATCCCAGCCTAGACGGTCTAATATTGTTCCCAAAAACTGTACAGCATAAGTACGTATTTCATCGGAGAATTTTTCCTTGATGGTAAGCTTGTAAAGATAGTACAAATTCTGTGCCAAATCAAGTAAAGTGATATAGTTATCCTCGTCGTGATAGGATGTCGTAAGATCAAGATATTCCTGTAATTGTTTTGTGCCTGATATACAATATGAAAACAAGTCGTTCTGCAGACTCCACCTGTCTACATGATTTAGTATTTTTTCATCAATAAGCAGTGACAAATTTGCTAGAGTGTTATCGTCATATTGAACTCTATAAAATCCGTGGCGCCCGGAATTAATTAGAAAATTTGAATCAGTGTTTTTAAGTGATAATGTGCTAGAACGTGATTTCAACAAGATTGATCTTTGATGGTTTCCCTCCTCAATTGTTATTGGGATTGCCCATTTGCCTCTAGATAATTTGCTGCCATCAGATAAGAATCGTCTCTGTGTTAGTGATATTTTTGAATTTTCTCGCTTTACGTCTACAACCGGATAACCAACTTGATCAATCCATGTCTTCATCATTGAACTGACAGGTTTATTTGAAATCTTTCCTATTGAATTCCATAAATCTTGTCCCTCAGCGTTTGAGAACTTGTGACTTGTCAGATAGTGCTTAAGACCCTTACGAAAGTTTTCTAATCCAACATAATTTTCAAGCATGCGTAATACATTACCACCCTTGTCGTAGCTTATCACATCAAAGATCTCCCTAATTTGTGCAGGGTGCTTTACATCTACATCTATAGGATGAGAGTTTCTTAGGGAATCAAGGCCCATTGCCTGTAGCATTGCGTCACCCAGAAACTGGTCCCAAAAATCCCACTCAGGATAAAACTTGTCAACAATCTTTGTCGCCATAAATGTTGCAAAACTTTCGTTCAACCAAAGATCATTCCACCATTTCATCGTTACAAGATTTCCAAACCATTGATGAGCTAGTTCATGTGAGATGACTTCAGCAATGTACTGTTTTGTCCTAGTTGAAGATGTTTTTGGATCATAAAGTAATATTGCCTCCCTAAATGTAATTGCACCCCAATTCTCCATTGCGCCTGCGGCAAAATCAGGTATGGCTATCATGTCAAGTTTTGGAAGTGGGTACTTTATTCCAAAATATTTTTCATACTCACCAAGAAACTTCTTGGTAAAGTCAAGTGAAAGTTTACCATGATTTTTGGCATTGAACTTTGTTCCCTTTGTACTAACAATTCTGATTTTGATATTTCGTAACTTTCCATGTAAATATTCAAATTCACCAACACCAAGATACAGAAGATATGTTGACATTATTGGTGTACGACCAAACTTATAGAGGATCTTTGAGCCTACATTTTTTTTGGATATTACAGACATATTTGAAATTGCGTCATGGTGTCTATCAACTAGTAATGAAACATCAAATGTAGCCTTTACGGCCGGCTCGTCCCAACATGGAAATGCCCTCCTGGCATCTGCAGCCTCAAACTGTGTTGTTGCAAGATACTTTGTTTTTCCCCTATTATCCTTATACTGACTTTTGTAAAATCCCAAAAGCCTGTCATTTAAAACCCCAGTAAACTTAATGCAAAGTTTTGCCTTCCCCTTTATTTTTTTTGTAAGCTTTACTGTCAGCCTCTCGTTTTTTTTATTTAGAGATGCTTTTGCTGTGATAATTTTTGTTCCCTGCTCTACATGACATTTTTTTATTTTCAACTCCGCCGCGTCTAGTATAATTGAATTTGTAGCTCTTGGTAAGTTGATAGTAATAATTTCCATACCATTAAACGTAAAATTATCAAATAATGGCTCGAACTTCAGTTTATAGTTAATAGGAATTGTATTTGCCATATTCGTTTATTGATTTTGTATAATCATTTATGTTTATATCAGTATGAATTTTCTATTCTTTATGAATGACAGAGTGGTAGCTGGCATTGCAATAGTAATATTATCAATAATTGGAATCTATGTAGCTCAAACTGACTTTTTTGGAGAAATTACAATAACACCTTAGGCATCAGCTGATAATATAGAAAAATATAATGAGTTATTGAGACTCTCATAATCCATGTATGAATGTGGTCCCAATGATAGGCAAGAACTTGAAATCATACAGAACCTAATACTGGACAGGCTTCATTATCTAAGAGAAAAGGAATCTGACATTACCACTGATGGTGTATTACTTGATTATTACAGTCTTAATGATGAGATTATAGGCTGTATTCTTAATGATCATGCGTTTAGCCCAATTATACTTACAATAATTGTAATTATTGGTGCATTTATTTCATATAGATTTTGGAGGCTAAAGAAAAAAAGATTCAAAAGATTTTAAGGTAAATATGTGGTTATAAAATCATGAAACAAAAAACTGCATCTCGCAAGATCAAAATTCTGGTTGCTAAACTAGGTTTGGACGGTCATGATAGAGGCGCCCTTGTATTGTGTCGAGGATTCAGGGATGCTGGTATGGAAGTAATTTATTCTGGCCTCTTTGCCACACCTGACAGAGTAGCACAGATCGCCGAGGATGAAGATGTTGATGCAGTTGCACTTAGCCTATTAAACGGAGCGCATGGAACACTGTTTCCCAGAGTTGTTAAGGAATTAAGGAAGAAAGGAATCAACGATGTGCTTGTGGTAGGAGGTGGAACAATTCCAGAGGAAGACAAGAAACCACTTGAAAAGTCTGGCGTTACTGGAAACTTTGGTCCTGGAACGTCACTAGATGATGTCATTAGCCATATTAGAAAGGGTGTTTCTAAACTGAGAAAATTATAATCATTCTGTAGAATCAGGCCACATCATTTTTCGCATTTGCTTTCCAACCCGTTCTATTTGATGTGAGTCTAGCTGTTTCATGTACTTATCAAATGCATTTTTGCCACTTTTTTCATATTCACTCAGCCATTCCTTGTTGAATGTTCCATCTTGGATTTCTTGCAGAATCTTTTTCATTTGTTCTTTAGTCTGATTGTTCATCACCATCGGACCACGGGTAAGACCACCGTATCTTGCAGTTTCGCTTACACGCCTCCACATGCCGTTGATTCCGTACTTCTGAATCATGTCTACAATTAGTTTCAGCTCATGTAAAACCTCAAAGTATGCAATTTCTGGCTGGTATCCTGCCTCAACTAGTGTCTCAAATGCATTTACAACCATAGATGCGGAACCACCACAAAGATCAGCCTGTTCGCCAAACCAGTCAGTCTCAACCTCCTCCTTGAATGTGGTCTTGATTAATCCTGCACGTGCACTACCAATTCCTTTAGCAATTCCAAGCGTTCTATCCCAAGCAGTTCCAGTCTTGTCCTGTTCCACTGCAACAATTGATGGTGTTCCAAAATTATCAAGATATGTTTCTCTTACCTTGGAGCCTGGACCTTTTGGCGCAACCATGATAATATCAATATTATCAGGCGCCCTTATCCATCCCCAGTAAATTGCAGCAGCATGTGAAAATGCCAATGCGTTTCCATCAGAAAGATTTGGTTCTATCTCATCCTTGTAAACTTTTGACTGAACCATATCAGGAATCAATACATAGATAATGTCACCCTTTTTGCAAGCCTCGACTACAGACATCACTTCATGCCCATCGTTCTTTGCCTTGTTCCAGCTAGAACCACCCTCTTTCAGTCCAACAATAACTTTGAGACCTGAATCTTTAAGATTATTTGCCTGTGCGTCACCCTGAATTCCATATCCAATAATTGCAATTGTCTGGTCTTTGATTGGGTCTAAGCTAATATCAGAATCTTTCCAAGTCTTTGCCATTGAAAAAATTCAAGATTCTACACATATAATCTATTAATTTGACAAATTTCTACACATATTAGAATTCTTGATTACAATGAAAATTCTGAATAATCATGGCATAAAATTTTCCAATCTTCTATTTACTATAAGATTAAGTTCTCGCATAGAGACTTCTTCAAACATATCAAGGGGGATCTGAAAATATTTGTCTGTTTTAAAATAGTTAAAATGGTGTGCGTCCTTTAGTGTGATAAAAAGCACCTTGTCGTTCAAATTGTGATAATCATTGGAACGATAATATTTTTTATTCTAAAATTTTAGGGTTCGTTACAGCCTTGATTCCTTTATGATTTTTTTAATTTCTTTAATCATTTTTTTATGGTGTGGTACTGTATTTTTTGGAACTTTTTTAAAGAATCTTAGTTCATTGCTTTGAAAATCAGTTTTGAACTTTCCAGATATATGTGAAACTAGAAACCCATGTGAAATATCATGCCTAAAGGAGTTTAGATTTTCATATGTCCCAATGTATTTTTTTATTTTTACATTAATATTCAATTCTTTTTTTGCAGCACGCCTTACAGTCTGTTTCATTGTTTCATTTTTACGAATAATACTTCCAGGAAGATGCCAACTACCCTTATGTGGATTTATAGTTCTCTTTGTGAGAAGAATTGAACCGTCTTTAATTAATAAAATATCTACACATGAAAAAACAAAATGTTTCCTAAAAATACGATATTCATTTTCTGTAGATTTTTTGTATGAACTAGAATGTGTTTGTCCTTTTTTTAATCCCAATATCTCAGGTTATGTGGTTATAGAATATGAGTTTGATCTAAATTCATTGGTTAGAAATTGCCTGATTATATAACAATTGATGTCTTCACTATATCTTGTATTCCCTATTGCATTTAACACATCTAACTTTCACGCCATCAGAATCAAGACGCTCAAACTTTTTTGAACCACAATTTGTACAAATCGGGCATGCACGAGCTGGCTTCATAAATAATATTTTTGTAAACTACATTTGAATTTTCGGACATGATCTATGTAAAAATATGGATCAAGATAATTTTAATAACCATAAATTAAGGAATTAAATCAATGGGAATTAATAAGAAGGGAGCTGCATTAGCCGTCATCATAATAGCTTTTATGATCCTTATTGGTCTAGGCAATTCGTAATATTGTTACAATTGTTTGTTCACCAAGAATAACAATGTTTACTGGTTTCATGGAAATGACCTAAGAACTGCAGCATAACTTGCAAAGCGATGGTTTTTCGGTTTTACCATCGTTTGGGAATATTTTGATATTGTTTTTCCATATGCACCTCTATAACCAATTGGAGTAACTAACCAATTCCAATCATCTGCTACACGAAGTACATCATCATATTGGCTGTAATAGTTCCTAATTTTTGTTGCAACAATTTTTTGTGCAGCAGAACCATTTCTTGAACTTAGCGCATCACTAGGAATCGAGGCTCCAAAAAAATAAACAGCCTCTAGGATTCCCATGTTTTTGGCATTTTTTGCAAGATTTTTTATCGTACTCAGAATTACATGTGCGCCAAGCGAATGTCCCATCAGGCGAATCTTTGTACCTGGGCTTTTACGTTTAAAGTCAGTGACAAATCTTGCCAAGTTTCTTCCGTTCTTGTTTGCTATGATTATACCAGTATTCAGTGCATGCAGCGCATACATGATATACTGTGCACGTGCGGTGTTTGAATCGTAGCTGTATCCTATTACAGGACTTGTGTAACCAAGCTGCGCCAATCTTCTTTTTGCAATTACAAATTTTGCCAATGCGCCGGAAGCATTGTTTCTTAGCCCATGAATCATTATAGTAATATCCTTTGAGCCAATTAATGCCTCAAAATCTCTTTTTGGGTACAAATGATACGTTTCATTTTTTATTGTTCTACCAGAGTAAAGATCATAAAATCCTCTGGTAGATATTCGAGGAAAAATCTTTTTCAATTTAGCCGCTGACCCCAAGCTTTGATTTCTGTTCCTCTATAACAGATTCCTCCACTTTTTCAAACAACGGAGAAACTGACCCTAGCTTGTGACCCTGCTTTAGCGTAATATTTGAAATCCCATCAAACATCTGAGCTGAGACATCGCCGTCCAATCCAAGCTGTGACCAAATTTTTTGTGATGACTCTGGCAAGAATGGATAAATGGCTATTGCCAAACTTCGTATCGCATTGACTGACAAAAAAATACAGGAATTAGTACCAGGACCATTCTTCCATGGTTCCTTGTGTTGAAAGTATTGGTTAAAGTGAGCAGAAAACTGCAGTATTTTTTTTAGTGACCTGTCAAGATGATTTTCTTCCATCAGGATGTCCAGATGTGACACAAGTTCGTTGATCATTTTTTTTGATTCTTTATCCATATCATCAAATTCATCCGGACCTGGAACAGCGCCGTTAAAAGATTTTACAGTAAAACCAAGTGCACGATTAACCAAGTTTCCAAGGTTTCCTATCAACTCAGAATTGATTTTTATCGCAAACTCATCCCAGTTAAAATTGAGATCATCTTGTGAATATGGATTTATTGAGATTAGATAAAATCTTAGATAGTCTGCGGGAAAAATTTCCAAAAAGTCCTTAAGACCGATATACCAGTTTCTGCTCTTTGAAATTTTCTTTGACTGTAACGTAAGATGTCCTCTAGTTGGAATGTAATCAGGGAGTTTGTATTCTTCTTCAATTCCTAGACGCATTGCTGGCAAGAACAGATAATGATGATAAAC
>JAYGCB010000076.1:0-7923 GCA_046583565.1 Candidatus Nitrosopelagicus sp.
GGTAAGATTATGGAAGAATATAAAAAACATAGTCAAGTAATTCAGGAAATTAATAATTCAAAAAAAGAAGTACTAGAACTAAAAGTGGAAATTAAGAAACATAACGATGAACTTGAATCTGTCAAAACAAAGACTGGTAATTTTCCTGAGATCAATAAAATGAGAGAGGAGAAGAAGAAAGTAGAAAATGAACTTATTCAAAAAAGAAAGGAGGTTGAATCTAGTATAAGAGAATTGAAATTTATTCAAAATGAAATTGCTGGTATTGGTAAAAATAAAGAGTCAACAAATGTTGTTGATGCTGCCAGTGCTGTGGTCGCATCTATGAAACAAAAATTACAAAATACACAAAAAGAATTAGATTTGGTAAAAAAAGCTCTTGAACAAGAAAGGAAAGCAAAAGGTATGAGTCAGTAGATCAAAAAGACAGATAGTACTTTTTCCATCTAGTTTTTATTTCATCCTCTGTAAAACCAAGATCGTAAAGCGGTGAAAGGACTTCATTTACCTCTTTAACATCAACTAGCACGATTGATTTGATAGAACTTTTAACTCCTGATTTTTGATAGTGTGAAAAAATTTTATCATATTTTTCACCATTTGAGATGATTTCCGCATCTCCCTTAAATCTGAAACCTTTCCTAGAAAACGGGTCAATAACATTAATTTCAATGGAAGGGTTATTTTTCAGGTTTCTTATTGTTTGTGGGGACCGAATATCTGCAAATGCAAGGGTGTTTTCGTCCCATGCAATGATAGTACCTTTCGGTGATAGATTAGGTGTGCCATCTGGCGAAACAGTTGCAACAAATCCAAGTTTTTGTTCAGACAAAAGTTTTCTAATTTTCTGTGTAATCATAACTAATTCTA
Organism: Candidatus Nitrosopelagicus sp.; assembly: GCA_046583565.1. Classification (GTDB taxonomy): domain Archaea; phylum Thermoproteota; class Nitrososphaeria; order Nitrososphaerales; family Nitrosopumilaceae; genus Nitrosopelagicus. Next base: position 871 of record JAYGCB010000076.1, read on the forward strand.
GAAATCGAATTATATTATTAAATTTGATAACGGGCCCGAAGGGATTTGAACCCCCGACCTAATGCTCCGCAAGCATTCACTCTATCCAAGCTGAGCCACGAGCCCAATAACACACTTTGAAAAATTGTTAAAAATGTTTGGAAAAAATCATGCTTCCTTCTCTGCCGTTTTTACAAAGACATAATTCATGATCACGCCGGCAATTATCCCTCCAATGATAGGTGCAACCCAATAAAGCCAATGAAGTTCCCAAAATCCTGATACAACTGCTGGACCGAATGTTCTTGCAGGGTTCATAGATGCACCGGTTAATGGTACACCTACCAAGTGAAGTAAAAAAACCATACCTCCAATTGAAATTCCGTGTATACCTGCAGGAGCTTTTTTGTGAACAGCTGTAAGGAAAATGACTGTCACAAGGAAGAAAGTCAAAATTATTTCTACCGTAATGCCTGCCATTATACTGCTGTTTAATAGTTCGCTAGGTCCACCCTGTGTACCAAAGTTTACTTTCGCACCAATCTCTGGCAAAATAGCTTTAAGTGAGAATGCAGCAACTACTGCCCCAATCAATTGGAAAATTATGTATCCAATTCCATCGGCAACGCTAATTCTTTTTGTGATCATCATTGGGATAGTCACAGCTGGATTGATATGAGCTCCAGATATGTGGCCAAATGCATAAACCATCAAACCAATCGCAGCACCATGACCTAAAGAAATCATAATAATTGACTCGATTGATAAGCCATCACCAAAAGCTACAACAGACAATATTATAGCAAGAGGTCCAAAGAATACTAGCGCATATGTTGCAATAGCCTCAGCAAACCATGCTCTAGGATTAACCATAAATCACAACCGATTATGTTTTCATATAAAAGATTCGAATTGTTTTCCTGATCTAAAAGTAATTAATTGGGTAATTAAAAAACAGTATATGATTTCAGAGGGAAAATCGGTACCAAAATTTGAACTGAACAATGCTGATGGAAATCTTTTTAGTTCAGGTGATCTACGTGGAAAAAAATATGTCATTTATTTTTATCCCAAGGACTTTACGCCAGGTTGTACTGTTGAAGCAGATGAATTTTCCAGGGACTATAGGAAATTTCAAAAAGATGGAATTGAGATTATAGGTATTAGTAAGGATGATGTTATATCTCATAAAAAATTTTGTGAAAAAATGAAAATTCCTTATATCCTGCTTGCTGATACTGAAACAAAAGTTTCAAAAATGTTTGGTGTCTGGGGTAAAAAGAAGTTCATGGGAAGAGAGTACATGGGTATAAACAGAAGTACATTTTTGGTAAATGAGGATGGGAAGATCTTTAAGGTTTATGAAAAAGTAAAAGCAAAGGGTCATTCAAAAGAAGTCTTAGAAGCTTACGCTAGCGTAGAATAAAGAATAAAAGAAAATTATTGGTTTAGAAACCCTTCGGCATTGCTTGTTGTAAAGGCGTTTCTGCTGCTTCTTCCTCTTCTGCTTCTGCAGCCCCCTGTTGTTGTTCATATCTAACCAAATACTCTTTTTCATAGTCCTCTAGTTCCTGTTGTTTTGATTTCTTACCAGAACTAGCTTGAGGTTCACTTTGTGTCTCTGGTGGTGGTGCTGTTTGTGGTGGTGGTGCGGTTTGTGTTGAAGCTTCGCCTGATATTGTTGCTGCAATTTCTGGCTGGAAAGTCTTATCACGTGGATGATAAGCAAGTCTTTGTCTAGTTGCAAAATATTTGTTGCCTGGTTGTGTATAGCCTGTTACAATTGCTTTTTGATCATTCCAATTTGCTGCTGGAACATCAGGTGCATTTTGTACATGTAGACTAGCCCAATATCTATCGCTAGAAGCAGTATAACCTGTAACAATTGGTTTTTGATCATTCCAATTTTTAGTTCCAACTGACTTCCATTGCTCATACACTGGTGGTGCTTTCTCTGCTGGCTTTGGTGGAGGTGTTATTTCTGCTGGTTTTGGTGGAGGTGGAGGTGTTATTTCTGCTGGTTTTGGTGGAGGTGGAGCTGGTTTAGAAAGACCTGATAATTTTGCTTCTAATTGGGCAATTTTTGCCTCAAGAGCCTTAGTTGATCGTTTCTTACTTTTTGCTGTTTTTCTTTTTGCTGTTGTTCTTTTTGCTGTTGTTCTTTTTGCTGTTTTTCTTTTTGCTGTTTTTCTTTTTGCTGTTTTTCTTTTTACTATTTTTCTTTTTACTGTTTTTCTAGTTTTGCTCCTTGAAGTTTTCCTTCGTTTAGATGCCATATGAAATTCATAAATGCGTATGGTTTATTTACATTGTGCTTATATTCAGCATGCAATTTGATCGAATTTTTATAAAATGTAATATTGACATATAATTATGGACGATTTTGAGAAGGAATTCCCAGATTTTGATTGGAAAAATATGCCAGCCTATAAGCATCCAGGTGGCAAGAACTGCCCTTGCCCTAAACATGAATACATTAGGGAACAGATCAATTTTACAAAGCAAGTCAATGAATCTGGGAAGGATGCTAGAGTCACCCTGAAATTTTGTCCCGAACATCATAAAGTATACCTGGATGAGGTGATCCCATCTATGCCACTAAAATACAAGGTTCTTACAAAAATTGCATTGAAAATTGGAGCAATAAAGATAGTTGTCTTAAAACATATGGAATCAGATTTGTGTTTTTACTGTAAATTTGGTTCAGGTGGCCATGGTAAGAAAAGTGAACTTCCACCTGTTCCATAATTATCAGTAAAACTACATAGGACCTAACAATAGTTTTGGTTTGTTAGGTGTATCATGATGACATTTTTTTCCACATAATGGACATGTTTTTCGATTTAAAAAAATGCACTGGCATATATGAGATTTGAAATAGCTTTCTGATATTTTTGTAAATTCACCAGTACCATTACAAAAAGGGCATTGAGAATCAAGTAATTCTATTAAACCACGACCCTTACACACAGCACATTTTTTCTTAGTTTCCATTACAAATTATCAATTTAAATGGATTAAAATACATGTATCAAGAATTTTCAAATTTTATTACTAAAATAACCCAGTTACGCTTATACTGTATTCTCAAGCATAAATGTTGTGCCCATTGATGACATTCAGCAATTTATCGAAAAGTTAGAAAAAGCTGGTGAATTAAAACGTGTAAAAACAGAAGTTGATACCAGCCTAGAAATTGCTGAAATTTTAAGAAGAGTGTCTTATGCTAAGGGACCAGCTGTTCTTTTCGAGAATGTTATGGGTTATGATATTCCAGTTTTAGGTAATGCGTTTGGCTCGATAAAAAGACTTGAGATTGGATTAGAGACCACGGATTTCTCGGAGATTGGACAAAGAATTGCAGACATGACAAAGATGGAAATTCCATCTGGAATTTTCAATAAGATTAGAAAATTACCAGAGCTGTCCAAAATGAGTGAATCATTTCCAAAATTAGAAAAGGATGGTCCTGTAACTGAAATAGTAAACAAGTCACCAACGTTCGATAACATCCCAATACTAAAATCATGGATAAAGGATGCGGGAAAATTTATCACGTTTGGTTTGGTAGCTACAAAACATCCAGAAACAGGTGTACGAAATCTAGGTGTATACAGGATTCAAATTATTGATAGTACACATGCACTGATGCATTGGCAAAAACATAAGCGAGGTGCTGCACATCATGACATAACAAAAGAAAGCAATAACAAAATCGAAACTGCCATAGTTATAGGTGGGGAACCTGCTACTGTGTTTTCTGCAATAGCCCCTGTACCAGAAGGACTTGACAAGTATCTTTTTGCTGGGATTACTAGGAAAAAGGGGATAAAAACCGTGAAATGTAAAACTATAGATCTTGAAGTCCCCGCAAATGCTGAAATTGTACTGGAGGGATATGTTGATGCTGCTGACAATAGAGACGAAGGACCGTTTGGTGATCATACGGGTTATTACACACCAAAAGAACCTTTTCCAACATTTACACTAACGGGAATAATGCAACGGAAAAATCCAATTTATCTAACAACCGTTGTTGGAAAACCAATCTTAGAGGATGCATATATTGGTAAAGCAATTGAGCGTTCTTTCCTTCCTTTGATTAAGATGCTTCATCCAGAAGTAATTGACTTTGGTATGCCACCAGCAGGTTGGTTTCAAGGATTAGCCATTGCATCAATAAAAAAACGATATCCTGGTCAAGCCAAAAAAGTTATGATGGGATTATGGGGTATGGGTCAATTGGCTCTAACTAAGATAATCGTCATAGTTGATCATGATGTCGATGTACACGATATGAATGAAGTAATTTGGGCAATCACAACTCGGGTTGATGCTGCACGTGATACAATTATTATAAACAATACACCAACAGATACTTTAGATCCTGCTTCACCTAAAGTTAATCTAGGTTCAAAATTAGGAATAGACGCTACGCAAAAGACTGCCGAGGAAGGATTTGAAAGGGAGATTCAAGAACAGGTAAAAGTTGATGATATCACAAAGGAAAAAGTTGACTCGAACTGGTCAAGATATGGGCTTTAATACTTGCAAACAGTTTGGTAAAAATTATCTCTTTCTTCTACTTCAAATCCAATCTGGTGAATAGAATCAATTATTTTCTTACTAGTTAATTCTGTAGAACGGGCACCTGTACATGATACAACCTCTTCGCCAATTAATGTACCGCCAAAGTCATCGGCACCGTATTGTAATGCCAATTGTGCCATTCCAATTCCATTTGTTAACCACGATGATTGAATATGTGAGATTAATCCATCAAATACAAGCCTTGAAATTGCAATCATCTTTAGAAGTTGAAATCCGCCAGCCCCAAAACTAACTGTGCCTTCTTTTTGCATCTCTGTATTATTAGGTTCAAAACTCCAAGGAATGAATGCCATAAATCCATTAGTCTTTAGTTGAAGTTTAACGATTTTTTCAAAGTGTTCAGCAATGTCTTGGTTTGATTCAACATGCCCATACATCATAGTAGCAGATGCTGGGATTCCAAGAATATGTGCCTCTTCTATAATGCGTAACCAATCATCACTTGTAATTTTTTTGGGACTGATAATCTGTTTTACCTGGTCAGTTAAAATTTCAGCGCCAGCACCTGGCAAAGACTGTAATCCTGCATCTTTCAATCTAGATAAAACCTCCTTTGTTGATGAATTTTCAACTTTTGCAATCATATCAATTTCTGACGTTGACAACCCATGAACACCAACTTGAGGAAATTTTTTTCTAATCATGTTAAACGAGTCTTCATAATATTCTATCCCAAGGTCTGGGTTGTGACCGCCCTGAATAAGCACTTGTCTTATTTTGAATAAATCCCAAGCAGCCTTCATACGTGATTCAATTTCATCCAAGGTTAATGTGTAAGACTCTTTATGGTTTGGTGGTCTATAGAATGCACAAAATTTGCAGTCAGTTATGCAGACATTTGTGTAATTCAGAATTATGTTACTAACAAAAGATGCTTTCTTACCAAATTTTTTACGAGTTAATGCCCCAGCTACAAGACCCATAAGAGAGACATTGTCCGAGTCGAGCAATCTAATATAATCATCATATTCAGGTCTTTTTCCCTGAAGAGAATTCTCAAGAATGTCACTTATTTCAGCATCACGAATTTGTTCAGTGATTTGACTCAATACTTGAGTGCATTTCAGTGAGTATTTAATTCTTAGAAAATTTAGGTACTTGCTATAATTTTTAAGTAGCATACAGAAATTATACCTTCTATGACAAGTGGAACTGAGATCAGATTAAACAGAATTTTAAGAAAAGGAAGAATGCTTTGTATTCCAATGGATCATGGTATTTCAAATGGTCCTATTGAGGGTCTTGAAAAACCACATAAAATGATTTATGAATGTGAAAGTCATGGAATCACTTGCGTAATAATTAACAAGGGAATTATCAAAACACTCCCAAGACCACCCAAAGTTGGAATTTTAGTTCATTTTTCTGCAAGCACGTCATTATCTACTTCACCAAATAGAAAGATGCTTACTGGTTCTGTTAAAGAAGCATTAAGACTTGGTGCTGACGGTGTATCTTTACACATTAACATAGGTGGGAAAGAAGAGCCAGAAATGCTTGCTGATTTAGGAAAAATTTCTGAACAATGTCATGAATGGAATGTTCCCTTGTTAGCAATGATGTATCCAAGAGGTGAAAATATTAAAAATCCACATGATCCTGAAATAGTTGCGCATAGTGCTAGAATTGGCGCCGAATGTGGTGCTGATATAGTCAAAACATTATACACTGGAGACATAGATTCTTTTTCAAAGGTGGTTGAAAGCGTTCCTGTGCCGTTAGTAATTGCTGGTGGTCCAAAAGCTAAGACTGACATGGATATTTTACAAATGACTGAGGATGCTATGAAAGCGGGAGCAAAAGGTGTAACATATGGAAGAAACATCTTTGCACATAAATCACCCAAAAAAATTGTGGAGGCACTTGACGGTATAATATTCAAAGAACAAAAAGCAACAGAAGTGGCAGGCATAATTGACAGTTAATAAACAATTAATCATCCAGCCCAAAGTTGGCAAGAGCCATCTTGCAAAGTTTGTTAAAAACTTAGAAGAGGAGGGGATTAAAACAGTTTTTGCGGATCCAAAAATTTTAACAAAAACAAAAATTCAAACAATTTTTTCCTCACAAGATGCTAACTATGTGATTTTAGAAAAAAATGTAACCAAAAAATCAAAAGGAAAAAAGATTGGAAGATGGTTTAAAGTATCATCAAATAAAGATATTGAAAATATTTTTGATTCTGCAAAAAAAGGATTAGATTTTGTTGTGATTGAAGTGAAAGATTGGAAGATAATTCCATTAGAGAATATTATTGCAAAATTACACCGATTACACACTAAGATTTTTGCTATTGCGAGCAACCCAAAGGAGGTAAGAAAGATGTTTTCTATTTTGGATGTTGGCGTAGATGCTGTGATTTTCAGTACAGGTTCAATGAATGAAGTTAGAGAAGCACTAGTGTATTTAGGTTCAAAAAGTTTTGATCTCAGTACTGCAAAAATAATAGATATTCAAGAGGTT
>JAYGCB010000038.1:0-5817 GCA_046583565.1 Candidatus Nitrosopelagicus sp.
CAAACAGTTAGGGGTGAAGCTCAAGTAAAAGGGCTAGATGATTATGATCAACATAGAAACTATTATAGTGACGATAAGCCACAAGTTGAAGAAAAATCTGAATCAGCCAGTACAACAGGTGGCGCCATGCCAAAAGGCTTCAAACCAAAAAAATAAGTGAGTGCTAGCCGTAACCCTCCTTCTGTTCTAAACGATATTTCGCTATGCGGTCTACCTGAACCTGTTACAGGAACCTATGGTTCGATTTGACCTTGCTTCATGTGGGGCAGATTTTCATTCCGTCTCTGGAAACCTCAGGCAGTACCATCACTGTACTCCAGATGGGATTTTTTTCTGTTCTGTTGCCAGCCATCTCTGACTATCTATCTACAGATCACATTTCCTGTATGAAGGGAGGAGTTTCCTCTGCCGTAGCAGCGTTTCGTCCACTAGCTCACACTTGATTAGGATTAAAAAATAGGTAATTTCAACATTTCTTATAATCGAGATTCAAAGTAATCTTCGTTATACTTTTCAATCTTCTTCTTAGGTTTAATCATGTATACAAATGCTAAACACTCTATGTATGTACGGTAAAGATACTTGTTTTGTTTTAATATCTGTATGAATACATTCCAAAATGATCTCGCATGAAATTCTGAGAACATATGATTACGCACAATAATTGTTGACTTGTTTGATTTGTCTGCTAATTCCAATGTTTTCGGGCTAAAAGCCGTATCAGCCTGGTTCCCTGCGCCTAAAATCACAATGCCCGTTTTGGTTCGGCCAAAGTTCTTCAAGAGTTCAGATGATACCAGCATGTTTTTTGTTTTGGGCTCTACCTCTTCAAATTGTATCTTTTTTATATCAAGACTGAACATCACGTCATTAATTTTGTTAACAATCTCAGTCTCAATTTTAGGAGACCGGTTTATACCACGAACGACTCTAATTTTACTTTGGTGTTCTTTTGAGATTGCAGCTGCAATTTCAAGCCCAAGGTTTGAATGACGTCCACTGTCATATGAAACAATGAGATTAGAAATATCCTTAGCAAAATTTTTTCTTAATTTTACCCCAATTATATCACAAGTAGTCAGTGACAGTAATTTTCTATTATTCCGCAGGAAGGAAAAATCCACTATTAACGTGTTAATACTCTGTTCCTCTGCTGTGGCTAGAATTGCTTCAGTAGGATCATGGCAAAGTCTAACTAGGTATCTATGCCGTATTGAATGAGAGATTGATTTCTTAAATTTATCAAATACATCGATACCAGTTTCACCTGATTTGTTTGCAAAAGACAAAGGGGTTTGTTTTGGAACGGTTATAACGTTAAGAAAAGATATTTCACCATCTTTCTGATCAGATATTGCCTCAGCAAGTTTGACTAGTCTAGTTGCCGTTCGTTTCTTAAAAACAACTAAAATTCTATACTCCTTTCTTTCTTCGGGTGATTGGTTGAACACAAGAGGCGCATGATATTCTTTCTCTTTCCTTGACGTATACAATTTGTAAATCAAGAAACCTATTCCCACCCAAACAATAGCAATTAACCAGCTAAGCGGTTGAGAGAATAATAGATAAACAGCCAGGATAGAAACAAGGGCAAAACCAACAACTGGAACTAAAGGAAATAATGGCGTTTTAAAACCATAAACCAACTTTTTTTCTTTGGCAAGTCTTCGTATTGTAATACAGGCTACATTAACCTGTGCAAACAAAAACAAAAACATGACACTGGCGGCAAGTGCAATCATTGTTAGATCAAATAACATAGCTAAAACCATCATAACTATGGCCGAACAAATTGTGGAAACATATGGTGTACGGTATTTTTTATGTAAGCGGTTAAAAACTGGTGGTAGATCATGATTTCTTCCCATAGCAAAAGAGACACGACTTGCAGCGAATGTTGTTGCATTCAGCGCAGCAAGTGTTGAAACAAATCCCCCAGCCAGTACAATTAGAGCGCCAAATGGAAGATAGTATTCAGCAGCTTCAATAATTCCAAGCTCTCCATATCCCCCAATAAACTCCCATGCAGGTTGTCCCAACTGCATGGGATCCAAGCCTCCAATAAAGACAAATGCAAACAGCACGTAAATAGATAACACAATTCCTAAGGAGATAAGAATGGCTTTGGGAATATTTTTTTTCGGTTTTTTAATCTCATCCCCAGCTTGCGCAATTATTTCATAGCCCTCAAAGGCGATGAATGTTATACCCATTGCAAGCACCAATCCCATTGTGCCATTAGGAAAAAAGTCTTGAAAGTTTCCAGGCCAATTAGGATTTACGAACGTCATAGCTACTAGGGCGGCAATTATCAAGATACCAATAATTACTAATTGGGAAAATGTAATCGCACTTCCCACCTTCCCTGTGTGTGAAGATCCTCTAATATTAACAAAAGCAAATACCGCAATTGCAATTGCCGCAAAGATCTTTTCAAGTGGTAATCCGGATGCATTATCAATTATTTCAGCAGACTTTAACAAATGTCCAAGAAACGTTCCAAATGCAACAGCATATAGACTGCCTGCGATAGTATGTGCAAACCACGCCATCCAGCCACTCAGATATGAATTTGGTCTAGGAAGCCCTTCTCTTACCCATTTGTAACCCCCACCTGTAGCAGGTAATGCGGAACCAAGTTCAGCGTAAGTTAATGCAGTAAAGAGGGTGATAAAACCATTAAGAAGAAATGCGATTATCAAAGCAGGTCCTGCTGCATCTATACCAGGTCCTACTAGCACGAAGATTGCTCCACCGATCATTGAGGCAACGCCTATCATTATTGCCTGTGAAAGAGAAAGACTTCGGATTAGTCCAGATGACTTTGTTTCATTACTCATTATCGAACCGATTGAGATTACACTTGAATAAATCTGTAGCACTTGTAGAACATGAGCTTAATCTAAAGGAAATTTTACTCCCTAGTCATGAGTAAAACTGTAGTTATTAGGACTATTAATCAAATATCAGCGACCGCAGAGCCAGCAAGACCATATTCACCACAAATTTCAAAAATGTTAGATGCAGATTCCGCTTTACAATAATCATTTAGGAGGTTTTTATTTAGTGCATAAAACGTGTGGCCCCACTTGAATTTGTCAAGGAGTAAAGACGCTAGGGTAAAATCACCCATTATGTAAACTGCAGCTGCCAATGCCTCTACAGTGGTCAATTTATTTAATTTAGAATAGTTAACAGGATTACCAGCTAATAATGGTGGAAGTTTTCTATGGATGCCGGAAAATTTCTTGCTGAACACAGTGATAGTAAGATTCCAAGAACAATCAATAGCAGTAATAGAGCTGATAAGTTTTTTATCTGATTTCAACAATGTTTTTTTTGAAAATGGATCTAAGACAAGTGTGCGAGAAGTTATTTGGTTAATAGGTTTTGCAAGTCCAAATTTTACTAATTTTGCAGCAGTGCATTTTTTTGGGTCATCCTGCTTTAACATCAATACCTGTATATGCACAATAAGGTATCAAGAAGATTTTGATAAAAAGATAATGGGAACGGCAGGATTCGAACCTGCGACCTCAGGCACCCAAAGCCCGAATCATACCAAGCTAGACCACGTTCCCTCTGTGTGAGAAAATTTCACGCCCAATTTAAGCTACCTGCTGTTTATGTCGTGTAAAAAAAGTAACAATGCCAACCAAAATAAATCCCGCCAAAAGAAAAATGATCCAGTAAAACTCCTGAAAATATATATTTTCGATGTAAAACGGTGAGAAAATTCGAAAACTCCCAGAACGTCCAGAAATTATATCAAATGAAATATGAGTTAAAATCGCTCCGAAAGATATAGCTGCCAATCTCCAATCTTTTCTTCCGAAAACTAACATCATCACAACTGCAGCTAAAATTCCAAATGGAATGGAATGTGCCATCCTGAATGATTCTTCAAGACCCAGTATTTTCAACAAGTTGTCCGCGTCAACCAAAATAGCAAAAAAACCGGTGAGGATGATATACCTAAAGCTTAGGGTGACAAATCCTACCATTAGTCCCCACACTATATGGCCAGCAAAATGTTCTATGCTAAGAAAACGTAATACTTCGATAGGGTTTACAAACTGAAATGAAGTCGGAGTTTTCTCAACCTCCAGAATAAATCCAAATAGTGAAAAAGAGATGATGAGGCATCCAAATAAAAAAGAACGCTTTAAAATAAAACTAATTTGCTTGTTCATTCCTATTTTGAATTTAAATTTAATTAATTAATGTATGATTTTAATAACTTAAAAAATGAGATAACATGTTGCAGATTGAAGATTACCTAAAGGCTGGAAGTATAGCTGGGGAAGTAAGGGAAAATGTTCGTAGAAAAAATTGGATTGGTTTTACTTTAGAAGATATTTGTGAGTATGTTGAATCAGAAATTATTAAGAGAGGTGCTAAATGTGCATTTCCTGTAAATACCAGTCTAAATGAAATTGCAGCTCATTATACAGCTGAACCAAATGATCCCAAAACAGTTTCAGACACAGATTTGATCAAAATTGATCTCGGGGCACAAATCAATGGCTATATTGCAGATACCGCAGTAACGGTAAATTATGATCCACAATACGATTTGCTTGTTCAGGCAGCAGAAAATGCACTACAAAATGCAATGTCCATGATCAAGGTTGGTGTAAAATCAAAAGATGTTGGTAGAAAAATTCAAAAAACAATAATGGATATGGGATTGAAACCGATTGCTAATCTAAGTGGACACTCACTTGATCAATACACAATACATGCGGGAAAAACTGTTCCGAACATGTGGACAATAGGCTCATTTTTGTTTTCGGAAAATGAGGCATTTGCGTGTGAGCCGTTTGTTACGACTAAGAATGGCTTGGGATTTGTCCGTAATGGTAAAATTAAAAATATCTATGCCTTATCTTCAAGAAAAAAAACCAAAGATGAAAAGGCAGATAGATTGGTAGAATATATCTGGAACAACTTTAACATGTTACCATTTGCACTAAGGTGGCTTGTTAAAGAATGGGAAGAAAAGGAAGCAAGAGAACTACTAGAAATTTTGGTTAAAAAGAAAGTAGTTCACGCATATGCTATTCTTGTTGAGGCTCATGGCAAAACAGTTGCTCAAGCAGAACATACGTTTATTCCAACCAAAACTGGCGTCACAGTCACTACTATGGGATAAGTGTATCAGCAAAAATCTTTGTGATTACTACTTGTCCCTGACATGATGAACATTTTGACATAATCTTGAAAACAAAATCCCCCTTGGAAAATTTACGCTTGAATTGATTCGTACAGGAACCGCATTGTTCTAAAGTGTATGATTCCATATTTTCGTTTTTGTTAAACATTACTGGGATACCCCCAAAGTGTTTCCCACACCTATAACAAGTGCAGTTTGACCATGGCTAGTATTATCAGTGATCATTTCATGAACTTGTGTTTTGACATTTTCAGCTTTGTCGGCAATTTCTTTTGTCATGAGAGTTATTGCTTCTTTTACTGATTGTTTTACCACAATTGAAAAAATAGGAATGTCAAATTTTGTAGCAAGTTCCTCGATTTTAAATCTGTCAGTGCCGATTCCACCGATTGCAGCCCCAAATCCTTGTGACACAGTTCCTGAATCTTCACCTTCTAGTTTTAACGCGGCGTCAATCATCACAATAATGTCAGGCTTGGATTTTTCAACAAGAAATTCAACAGCCTCAGCTGGCCTACCAACAGTAGCAAATGGTCCTTCAGCCTTGAGCAGGATTAATTTTCTGCCCTCAAATTTTGACTCACTATAAACGGTTTCAAATTCAACTCTCTGTTTTTTTGTATCAAGCATCATTTCACCTA
>JAYGCB010000094.1:0-2836 GCA_046583565.1 Candidatus Nitrosopelagicus sp.
TTACCAATTAAAGAAACTAGTTTTTGTGTTGGGAAAACTTTTGTTGTGTATACAGCTGTTGCAAGTGCAGGTTTACCCTCAGATGGTTTTGCAGCCTCAATTATGATTGAATGAAACTTTGCATTTATACCAATGAATTGAGAATCCATTATGATTTGATCAGTAATTGGGCGCGTGTTTTTTTGTATAGTTTCCGTAAACTCACCCAAACCTTCTCTTGTAATTTGTACCAAAATGCAAGGGTCGGTTAATACACCAAGTGCACATTGCCATTCATTAGTAAATATTACAGCATGTAGTCTTTCTGAATTAAAAATAGCCTTCTCTAGTTTAGGAGGAATTAGTATATCTTGCCAGTTTGGACTAAGCAAACTAACCATTATCTCTGATGTGCGATTCTTAGTATTTACCACCACTTGAATGTGTTCCTGAAAGTCGGCAAACTCAAATTCAGCTATTTCAGTGCTAATTTCTTCTACAACCTTTTCTACAAATACACAATTTACAAAACCAGTTTCTGGATCTTTAGTTTCTATATATCCAGGTCCGCATGCCTGATGTGATGAATATACTGCAGGAACAGCAAGTATAGAACTCAATACAAACAGAACTAGCACTAAAGACTTGAACATGTTTTCAGAAATTATTAGAGACTAGATAATTCTTTCACTTTATCCTGAATATAGTCAAACCCATCCTGCCAAAATCTAGATTTAGTAATATCTATACCAAATTCAGCAAGTAATTTTTCAGGTTTTTTTGATCCACCAGATGATAAAATACCAATATATTCTGGTGCAAAACTTTTGCCCTCTTTTTTATATCGCTGAAACAAAGAAAGTGCCAACAAATTTCCAAATGCGTAAGCATAGCAGTAAAACGGCGCATGGTGAAAGTGAGGAATGCAACTCCATTCTATCCCAAAGTTTTCAGAAACTTTGACCGAATTACCAAATTGTTGATTAAGGTTCTGAAGATAAGTTTTTGATAACTCATCTACAGTTGTACTATTGGCTATCTGTTTATGCGCTTCAATTTCAAACAAGGTAAAAAACGATTGTCTTCCTATGGTAGCGTAAAAATCATCAATCTTCTCTGATAATATGATCTTTTTTTCTTGGTCACCGACCATCATGGATAAATTATCATACAATAGCATCTCAGAAAATGTAGAAGCTGTCTCAGCCAAAGGTAAAGAAGCTTCAGATACCAGTATTGATTTGTTTGATGCTGAAACACTGTGTATGGCATGCCCAATCTCATGTGCCAATGTAAAAACATCACGAGATTTTCCTGTAAAATTCAGTAGCACATAAGGAGTGATTTTTGGTGAAGGAGTACTGCAAAATGCTCCAGATGTTTTTCCAGGTCGAAGTGCCGAGTCAACATGTATTTGTCTAAACACATTTTTAGCATATTCTGATAAAATCGGGCTAAATTTTGAGAGTGATTCTAAGACCAGTTTGATTGACTTATCATATGAATATGTTTTTTCACTACTCTTTGATTTTCTTGGTGCATAAAGATCATACCTTCGAAGCTTTTTCATGCCAAGTAATTTCGCTTTCTTTCTAAAGTATTTTTGAAAAATCTTAGAATTTTTCTTGCAAACATGAAGTAGTGTTTTTATTGTTTCATCACCAATATTGTTAGAAATATTTCTTATTGTTATTGGAGAAGAAAAGCCCCGCATGCCAATCCCTTCATCTCTCAAGTTTAGCACTATGTTTTGATAAATTTCTCCCGTTACACCCTTGTTGTCATTATATTTTGATAGTAGTGATTTGTATGCAGACTCTCTTATTTTTGCACTTTTGTTTCTAACAAGTGATGTTAACTGTTCTCTATTCATTGTTTTCCTTTTGCCATTTACCGTTACAGTGTAAACAAAAGCATTGGTAATCTTGTCGTATATCTTTACAAGCGCTGATGCGCCTGTCACATCAAGAGTGTTGATTATTTTTTCTTCCGGTTCACTTAGCGAATATTTTGCCAAAAGCCTTTTGTGTTTTAGATATTCAGAATATTGTCCTGCTGACTTGATTAATCGTTTTGCATTTTTTTCATCAACTTGCTTCTTCCACCACAGGTCAAAAAACAGTAAACGGTTTTCTATGTCAGAACCAAATTTGCTAATTCGTGTTAGTAACGAAGTTGCCTCATCTGATTGTGTGTTTTCAGAATAACATAATGACGCATAACCATGTATAATGCTTGATTTTTCTGAAACAGTTTCAATGTCACGTATAATCTTTAGAAACTTTGCAGATGAAATGTTTGAATTTAATGATTTTTTGGTTTTTTCAAACCTTTTTGTGCTACTTTCTAGTTTTGCCAACTTTTTATCAATCTCAGCTCTAGTTGGTTTTTTAACTAGTTCTTTAAGATCCCACTTGCCTAGGTCATATCGAGCCATAACACATCAATAATAGTTCTTATGAATATAACACCATTTCCAGGATTTAGTTGGTAGTGCAATCATGACAGGATGTCCTGTATTTTTGAAATGCTTTGTAGCGTGTAGTCCTACTGAAGAGTCACAGCAACCAACATGTCCACATGTTAAGCACATTCGTAACGCAACCCAAGGAAGTTTTTCTTTCTCACACTCTTCACATTCCCTTGTATTTGGAGAAACCTGATTTTTAGCTTGGACAAAATGCTCACATTCTTTACCCATGTAATTTATGAACTGGAATAATCATTATATATTTTCACGATTTTATCTAACGCCTAAATAATGTATTTGTAAAAAAATATTGGATCGATCGTCTAGCCTGGCTTGGATGACGCACTCACACTGCGTAGGTCATGGGTTCAAATCCCATTCGATCCA
>JAYGCB010000106.1:0-3260 GCA_046583565.1 Candidatus Nitrosopelagicus sp.
CTTGGATTTTTGCTAGAAAAAGAAAAGGACAAAAATGGTAACTTTTCAGTCAAGTTTGAGTCTTACGGCTAAACTAAAAAAATAATACTGTTTGATTTTGTATTCTTACGGGGACGTAGGTTAGCTTGGTATACTGCCAGCCTCGGGCGCTGGAGATCATGGGTTCAACTCCCATCGTCCCCATTTCCAGGTCAATAATTGAAATATGACTACCATTAACAATCCATAATTGACAACAGCCATATATCTTGCACATTTGAATCCGATAACAAACGCTCATGTTGAGATTATTGAGGAGCTGAAAAAAGAAAACAACGTAATTGTAATGCCAGTGCGTTTTTTAAAAGAAGAAAACGAGGTCAATAGTAGAAGCTTTCCGTTTAATTTTGCAACTAGAAAAAAAATGCTTGAGTCGATATTTGATAATTCGATAAAAGTTTCAACAAACTATTCTTTCCATTCTCCCTTCAAAAAATATTTTCCACCGCTGATTTCACTAAAATCATGGTCTCTAAGAAAACAAATTTTACAAGGAATTGAAAATGATTATTTTACATATACGGGTGACAAGACGGAAGGTATTATGCTCAAGTTGTATAGATTAAATCCAAAGATAGGAACTAGAAAAATGATATCAGCAACTGATGTAAAAAATGAGATGTATATCGCTTCGCAAGGAACTAGTTCACAATGGAAAAAATTTGTCCCTACAAGTGTTGCCGAAATAATCAGTGAAAATTGGGAAACAGTCAAAAAATTTGCTTCTGCTGAAGATTTGACTATAAAAATTGCGGGGATGAAATTTCCAAAAGACGGCTATGATTCAAAATAGATTAATTATAGACTACTACTCAAATTTTTGTGAAATTTTCATTTTCAAAATACGTTTGGTTTGATGGAAAATTTGTACTTGGAACTAGAGCCAATGTTCCAGTAACAACGCATGCTATACACTATGGGACATCAATCTTTGAGGGAATTCGAGCCTACTGGAACACAAAAAATTTGTTCATTTTTAGATTAAAGGAACATACAAAAAGATTTAGAAATTCAGGAAATTTTTATAATATCTCATTAAATTTCTCAGACAGGCAAATAGAAAACGCCATAATAAATCTCTGTAGGAAAAACAGAATCAGAAAATCATGTTATATTAGACCATTTTATTTTGTAGGCCAATATGGGATTAATCTACACGTTACCAAAAAAGCACCTACACATGTTGCTATCATAACTTTTCCATTTGGTGATTTATTTAATAAAAATGGAATTTCTGCAACAATTTCAAAATGGAGAAAATTTAGTGACACATCAACTCCAACACAAGCGAAGATGGGAGGTAACTATCTAAACTCAATTTTAGCAACACAAGACGCAAAGCAAAGAGGGTTTAACGAAGCAATTCTTTTAGATCAATCTGGCGATGTTAGTGAAGCACCAGGAGAAAACATATTTCTGGTTAAAAACAACGTATTGATCACTCCACCACTTAACTCATCAGCACTGGATGGAATCACGCGAAAATCAATTATCACCATAGCCAAAGACTTGGGTTTGAAAAGTAAAATACGAAAAATTCGTAAAACTGAATTAAAGTTGGCTGATGAGGTTTTTCTTTCTGGAACAGCTGCGGAAATTACACCAGTCATTAAAATCGATAAAAAGAAGATAGGGGATGCTAAAGTTGGAAATATTACTAAATTGTTGACTACTGCTTATTCAAACATCGTAATGAATAAAAACAAAAAATATTCTCATTGGTTAACTAGGGTGTATTAATTGAAGATTGTTCAGATAGGTACTGGAGGATGGGGTAAAAACCATTCTAGAGTGCTTTCTGAATTTGGTGTACTTTCTGCAATTTGTGATACGAATCCAAAGCTAGCTGAAGAACTTGGGAAAAAATACTCTGTTAATTTTTATGACTCAATTGAAAACTTGTTAGAAAGGGAGGAATTTGATGCAGCGTTAGTTTGTACACCTACATCTACGCATACAGAGATTGCATCTAGACTAATTGAAAATAAAAAACATGTTTTTGTGGAAAAACCGCTGACCTACTTATCTGAAGATGGTCAGAAATTAATCGAGACTGCTAAAAAAAATAATATTATTTTAACGTGCGGATATATAGAAAGATTCAATCCAGCTGTTGCTACTGTAAAAGACTTTCTAAAATCAAAGAAATATGGTGATTTAATTAGACTCGAATTTTATCGTGAACATAGGATGCCCCAACATATCAAAGATGTTGGTATTATTTATGATACATCAGTTCATGATATTGATACTGCATTGTGGTTGTTTGACGAAGTACCAGATGTTGTGTTTGCGATAGCAGGTAGCATTAATCATGAACATGAAGATTTTGCTACCATAATGCTTGGCTTCAAGGATAACAAAAATGCAACAATTTCTTCAAATTGGATAACACCAACACGTGTGCGAAATTTTAATGCTGTTTGTACTGATGCAAGAATATTTTCTAATTTTATCACTCAAGAAATTCGAATCGAGACAAATAATGGTACTGAAAACCCAAAAAATGAAAAAACTGAACCGTTGTCATTAGAAATAAGAAATTTCATAGACGCAATACAAGGCAAAAATGATCTAATAGTAAAACCAGAGCAGGCTGTAAATGTCACAAAAATTGCCGAAGCTGCACTTTTATCAAGTCAGAAAGGTACTCCAATTTATCTTGATCTAAGATGAACAGAAAGATGTTAGAAATACTTGCGTGCCCCATAGACAAATTTCATCCTCTAGAACTTTTTGAGAATAAATCGGATGGTGAAAAAATAACTGATGGGGCTTTGTATTGTCAGAAATGTTCAAGATTTTTTCCAATAATAGATGAAATTCCAATAATGTTACCTGATGAGTTAAGAGACAAAAAGCAGGAGATTGAATTTCTAAAGAGAAACATTAAGGAATTACCAGAGAAAATTGTAAAACAGGCATTGCCATGGCATCTGTGAGGTATTTTGGTTACTAATTATATTTCTGATAAAGCAAAGATTGGCAAAAATGTCAAAATTTGGCATTTCGCTTATGTTGGAGACAATGTTGAAATTGGAAACAATGTCAAAATTGGTTCCTTAGCACATATTGATTACGATGTAAAAATTGGAGATGACACGCTCATTGAGGGACTGGTTTACATTCCACCTCTTTCCAGAATTGGAAAAAACGTCTTCATTGGACCAAGTGCTGCATTAACAAACGATCCATATCCTCCTAGTGAAAAACTAGTAGGC
>JAYGCB010000097.1:0-13965 GCA_046583565.1 Candidatus Nitrosopelagicus sp.
ATGATTTTGTCCTTTGCCGTGTCCCAATGCAGACCTATTCCCACAACCAGACTGGGTGGTCTGTAAATAACTGCGTTTTCTAGAATTTCATTATCATTAATCAGCTCATCCGAGATAATTAAGCAACCCTTAGACTGTGACTTTTTTAATCCATCAAGGCTTGAATAAGTTGAAACATTTTCTGGTAGCTTGTTCTGCCACCAATTCTTTGCACCACAGTTTTGATACACGCCAATTTTTTCTGCATTTACCATAAACGCGCTGACCTTAGTTACATTAGAGTCATCATCTATCTTCCAGCCCAAATCTTTTCCAACAAGATCTACTGCGATGGTTTTGTTTACATCTGCAGCCGTTGTTATTACAGGTGTTGCACCAAGTTGCTCTGCAATCTCATTTGTCAGCTGGTTTGCTCCACCAAGATGTCCAGAAAGTGCACTTATGACAAATTGTGCTTGGTCATCAATGACTATGACTGCAGGATCGGTTTTCTTGTCTTTCAAATGCGGCGAGATTAACCTAACAACGGCACCAAGTGAAAATAAGCAAACTAATGCATCATTTGATTTGAATAATTCCGTAATTTTCGTCGTTGTGTTGTCGGCATACCAGTTAATTTTTTTGTTATCATCAGAGAACTTATCTGGCGCAAATACCTCCCAGGACGGGAACTTTTCCTTCAGTTCCTTGGCCATTTTTACGCCATTTTTTGTGATGGCTATGACTGCTATTCTTTCCATGCGTTGGTTGTTTGTTGGTTTAATAAAATCTCTTACTGCTTGGATGGCTCGCTAAAACATTCCCGTCAAAGTCAAACAGTATGATTTCGATGCTGGTTTTGCTTTCCGAATGGTTTATCATTTGTTTGTAAACTTCTGAACAGACCTCATCAAAAAATCCCTTTGTGTTGTTTTCAAGAACAATTTCTTGTACATTTCTGGCAGTATTTGCATTTTTTATTTTCTGGATTATGTTTTCTTCTGCCTTGCATTTTTTTGCCAGTTCCGCGAGAAATTCCATGTTAACCTTGGAGCCCTTTACATGCGTCTGTTTGACGCCGGTTGCCATCTTTGCAAATTTTCCGATAAACCCACCGACATACGCTTTCTTGATGCCCTTCTTTGCACATTGGGAAATTGCATATCCAGAAAAATCTCCCATCTGTATGAATGAGTGTTCCGGAAGTTCAAGGATCTTCCTTGCATAGTCTTCACTTCTCCCCCCGGTTGTCAAGATAACTGTATCATCCCCCATTGAAACCACAACGTCAATTTGTTGCCGGATAGCTGCAGCAAATGAAGCAGTAGAATATGGTATTACAATTCCACTTGTTCCCAGGATTGATATCCCGTCTACGATTCCAATTCTGGGATTGTCGGTCTTTGGTCCCAGCTCCTTTCCTTTTGGAACTGATATTACTACCTTAATTCCATTTTTTTCTAGAATTTTTTTACCGGTTAGAGTCAAATTTTCCGTGATCATTTTTCTCGGTATGGGATTTATTGCAGCTTGACCAATCTCTAGGCCTATGCCAGGTTTTGTTACCCTGCCTACTCCTTCTCCGCCATCAATTTCAATAGAGTTTGGTTTTGTTGTTAGTTCCAAGTCGACAACTATTTCAGCACCATGTGTCACGTCAGGATCGTCACCACCATCCTTGATCACTGAGCAACGTGCCTTGTTTTTATCAAACTTACAACTGTTGATATTAATTTTTATTCTGTCTTTTTTTGGAAGCAAAACATCAACCGATTCAATTTTTTTTTGATTAATAATTGATAAAATTGCAGCCATTGAGGCAGCCGTAGCGCTAGTACCAGTTGTAAATCCGGTTCTCAGCTTGCCCTTGGGTTTTTCTTGCACGTCCACAATGAACGACGAATGATATCCTTAAAATCAATTGTTGTGTGATTTTTTTATGTCAAACTTATCTGCAAGAATTGCAATTACGGGAGCTAATAGTTTTGTGGGCAAAAGTCTGAGAAAACTTCTTTACAAAAACAAAGTTAATGTTTTGGGAATTTCGAGAAAAAATTTTGGTAAGTATTCTACTGAAACAAAAGTCCAGTCTAAAAATCTCCAAGAACATCAACTACAAAGTAAATTGAAAAATTATGACGTTCTGGTACACCTTATAGGCATAGGTAGAGAAACGCCAAAGTCTACTTTTAAAGAAATTAATGTTAATCTAACAAAAAATGTAATCAAGACATGCAAAAATACTGGCATTAAAAAAATCATCTACATAAGTGGTCTTGGTGTTTCTAAAAACAGTACATCAAGTTATTTTGCCTCAAAATACAAGGCTGAACGGGAAATAATCAATTCCGGTCTAGATTACACCATATTTCGCGCTTCTTACATTATAGGAAAGACAGATCATCTCACCAAATCCCTTTCAAAACAGATGAAGAAAGGCACAATAATTATTCCAGGTTCTGGCAAATATCGATTACAACCAATATTTGTAGAAGATGTTGCGAAGATCATACTGGAGGCGATTCTTGAGAAAAAATTTTCTAACAAAATTTTAGATCTGGCAGGTCCTAGAAAGATAAGTTTTGAAGATTTTGTAAAGCTTTTTTCTAAAAATATGAAAGTGAAATTTAAAAAAATAAACCTAGAGGACGCATACGATAATAGTATATACAGTTCGGAATCTCTGGACATACTGATTGGAGATTATACGTCTGATGTGAAACACCTTCAAAAATTAACTAATGTTAAGCTAACATCAGTTGAAAAATTTTTATAGACCAGCAGCCTTTCTTAGTTCTTCAACCTTGTCGGTATTTTCCCATTTAAACTCTGGTTCGTTTCTGCCAAAATGACCATAACCTGCAGTTTTTTTGTAAATTGGTCTCTTTAGGTCTAGATGAGAAATAATTGAGGCGGGCTTCATGTCAAAATGTGAGTTTAGAATTTTCTCAATCTTCTCTTCAGGTATTTTGTTGGTTTCAAATGTGTTAACCATCAATGATAACGGTTGGCAAACTCCAATGGCATAGGCAATCTGTACCTCGCATCTGTCCGCAAGACCTGCTGCCACTAGATTTTTTGCAACATATCTACACATGTAGCATGCTGACCTATCTACCTTTGATGGGTCCTTTCCTGAAAATGCACCACCACCATGCCTTCCCATTCCGCCATAGGAATCAACAATGATTTTCCTACCGGTAAGTCCAGCATCGCCATGCGGTCCACCAATTTCAAATTTTCCAGTTGGATTTACATGAATTACAATGTCATCACGCCACCATTTTCCACAAACAGGTTTTATCACCTTGTCAATAATCTGTTTTCTAATTTCCCCACTTGAAATTTTAGGGTCATGCTGTGTTGAAATTACAACAGTTTCAACTCTTACTGGCTTATCATCTACATATGTAACAGAAACTTGAGATTTACCATCAGGTCTAACCCACGCTAACTCTTTTGATTTTCTAACATCTGCAAGTTTTTTTGTAAGCTTATGGGCTAGTGTTATTGGTAATGGCATAAACTCATCAGTTTCGTTTGTCGCATATCCAAACATCAAGCCTTGGTCTCCCGCACCTTGTTCCTTTTGCTCCGATGCTGTTACACCTTGAGAAATGTTTGGGCTCTGTGGGTCTATCCTTACAATAACTTGACAGGTTTTTGCGTCAAACTTCAAAGCAGGATCATCATAACCAATTTCTGCAATTGTGTCCCTGACAACTTTCTCAATGTCAAATTTGCCTTTTGATGTGACCTCTCCCGCAACTGTGACAAAATCAGTTGATACAAGGGTCTCAACTGCAACTCTTGAATCTGGATCCTGCCTGAGAAATTCATCTAATATTGCATCAGAAATGTGGTCACAGACCTTATCGGGATGTCCTTCAGTTACGGATTCTGAGGTGAAAATATAGTTCTTTGACATTTGAAACTACGCTTTATAATTCATTTTCTAATTTAATGAATAACACGTTATTTCCGCGCAAAATCACTCTTCCAAACTTTTCAGTGACCTTTCCATCTTTTAGCTCTTCGGCATCAGTCATTATCAAATTCATATAAGAATCAACATTAACCATCCTTCCCTTGTATTCAATATCATTTTTCAATCTAACAATCACGTTTTTCTTCGTGTTTTTTTGTAATGTTGTTAATGGTCGTTTTGCAATCGTTTGTGACACTTGTTATTCACTTAATGCAGTTTGCTTCGGTTACTATAATTAAAGCCTTGCCTATTGAATTATTTAGGAAAAACACTTTAGTTTTTGTGTAAACAAAACATGTTCGAAACTGGATTAAAAAAGTTGGATCAATTCCTTGGTGGTGGAATAAAGGAAGGATTGATTACTGATATTTCTGGACAAAACTCTACTGGAAAAACACAATTAGCATTTCAAATTTGTATTAGTGCTTTAAAAAATGGAAAAGAGATTCTTTTTCAAGACACAACTGGTGAATTTAGACCGGAAAGATTAGTTGAAATGTTAAAGATACGGAAATTAGATCCCATACTACTTGACAAAATTAAGATAGGACGAATTACCAACAGTGTTCAACAATCAAAGTATTTATCA
The DNA here is from genome assembly GCA_046583565.1 of Candidatus Nitrosopelagicus sp. Taxonomy (GTDB): domain Archaea; phylum Thermoproteota; class Nitrososphaeria; order Nitrososphaerales; family Nitrosopumilaceae; genus Nitrosopelagicus. The sequence goes on from JAYGCB010000097.1 coordinate 4,557, forward strand.
AAAATAGCTACCAACGACTTTTCCTTGATTGTGATAGATAATGCAACTGACCTGTTCTCATTTGAATATTCAAAAAAAGAACAGTCCTTTGAAAAGCATCTAGCATTTATGAAATACATGCAAAATTTAGCCAGTATTGCTATAAACACCAAAATTCCAATAGTTGTTACCAATATTGTTAGATCATTTAACGAGCATGAGGAGGAAAACTTGGAAAAATCAATTGGTATGTTTACACATATCAAGATTAGACTTAAAAAAAACGCCAACGGTTTTCAATGTCAGGTAGTTTCTCCGTTTATTAACAAAAAATTTCAATATAACATAACTTCTAGTGGTCTTACTGATGGATCTTAATATATTTAATACTGTTAAAACCAATATCCATAATGGCTGGGTTCTTTGATTATATTCCTATTGTTGTACCCATTTTATTTGCTATAGGAATTGTATGCGTGATTGTTTATGAGCGAACTAGAACAAAAAATATTGAAGAATCCTCCAACTGAAAATTTTTTTGAGGAAAAATTTCGTTCGTTAGGATTTGAACAGTTAACCGAGATACAGAAAAGCGCATTACAAGTAATTTATCAAAAGAAAGACTCGTTGATTGTTGCGCCAACCGGTTCTGGTAAAACAGAGTGTGCAGTAATTCCAATTTTTTCACAGATAAAAAAAACAAAAAAGCAGGGAAAGATCAAATCACTTTACATTACGCCACTAAGGTCACTCAACAGAGACATTTTTAGAAGAATAATCAAATATGCTGAGCTGGAGGATCTAACAATCCAGATCAGACATGGCGATACACCCCAATCAGTCAGAAAAAAAATCTCAGACTCACCACCCGATGTGCTGATTACGACGCCAGAAACTCTTGTCATTCTTCTTGCTCAACAGAAGATGTTAACGGCACTTTCTGAACTAGAATGGATAATAATTGATGAGGTACACGAACTTTTGGCAAGTGAAAGGGGCTCCCAACTATCATTAAGCTTAGAAAGATTACAACTAAACTCAAACCAGAAAATTATACGAACGGGTTTGTCTGCTACGATTGGAAATACAGATGATGCCGCACAATTCCTTGTCGGTACAAAGAAACCCTGCAAGATAATCAAGGATGAATCAGTTAGAAAATATGAGGTCGAAGTAAAATTTGTGGGAGGTTCAATCTCAGAGGTTGCAGATTCAATTATTGAATATGTGGAAAAACTAAACCTAAATTCACCAATTCTTTTGTTTACCAACACCAGAGGTGAATCTGAATTTTTAGCTTCTATACTAAGAGACAAGACCATGATGAATATTGAACTGCATCACGGCTCATTATCAAAACAAGTTAGGGAAGAAACCGAGGGCATACTTCGTAGCGGAAATCGTGGTATAGTTGTTTGTACTTCTTCCCTCGAACTAGGATTGGATATTGGCTCAGTAGAACTAGTAATTCATTATGGCTCACCACGCCAGGTAACAAAACTTATTCAGAGAATAGGAAGAAGCAGACATTCAAGAAATTCTTCTGCCAGAGGATTAATTATTACAAATAATCCTGATGATGAATTTGAAGCTAAAGCGATCCTTGATCGAATAAAAAACAGCTCAATAGAGGAACAAAAAATTCATGACAACTCTCTTGATGTTCTTGCCCACCATTTAGTAGGCTTATCATTTCAGATTGGTGAGGTTTCTATTGATTTTGCATACAAAACAATCAGGCAAGCATATCCGTTTAGAAACTTAACATTGGATGAATTTTGTGATGTTTTAGAAATTTTTGATAGCATCTACATTTTGTATTTTGATAAGGAAAAAATGAAATTTTGGAAAAAAAGAAATTCATTTAGATATTTTTATGAGAACCTTTCAACGATCCCAGACATTTTAAAATTTAAAGTATTTGATTCAGTAGGGAAGAAGATCATAGGTTCACTAGATCAACGATTCGTAGGGGATTATGGCGATCAAGGAAACATCTTTGTTCTTCGTGGGATGCAATGGAGAATTTTAAACATTGATGAAAAAGCTTTGCAAGTTAACGTTGAACCTATTAGTGGTGGGGGAAGAAAGGTACCTTATTGGGAAGGAGAAAGTATTCCAGTAGATTATGACACTGCGCAAAAGGTTGGACTGTTCAGAGCTAAAGTAAAACATGGTTCATTATCAGTTCTTAACAAAACAATTTCAGAGCTAAATTTTAACGTCATACCTGACGAGAAAACTATTGTAATCGAGTCAGTAAGGACAGACGGTACAGTTATTATTCATGCATGTTTTGGTACAAAAATTAATGCGACTTTAGCAACTATGCTTTCTTCTCTCCTATCATCTACTCTTGGATATATTGTAGAGTCAAGATCAGATGCTTATAGGATTGTTTTAACTTCTAACGCAAGAATTCACAAAAAGATATTCGTTGAAACTTTAATGGAAAAATTTGATTTGTCAAATGTTGTATCTGCATCCCTTACCGGGACACATAATGTTAATTGGAGGACATGGTGTGTTGCAAAAAAATTTGGCGTGGTTGGTCGTGGTGCCATTTATGATAGAAAAACAGGTCATTTTCTTTACGAGCGTTATCAAAACACACCAATTGTAAGGGAAGCATTACGAGAATTGTTTCACGACAAGTTTGATCTGCCAGGCACAGATCGTATTTTGACTAGGATCAAGAATAATGAAATTCAAATTGAGTGGATAAACGCTGATGGATTTTCAAAATTGGCAGAACCTCTACTAGATCATACCACAAAATACTATTCTTCCCCAGCTAGTATTGATAAGGCAATTCTTGATTTGGTAAAAAAGCGATTATTGAAAACCAAACACCGTCTAATCTGTGCCCGTTGTGGAAAGTGGCAACTGGCCACAATAACGGAAGAAGTTAAGGAAAATTTATTTTGTAAATACTGCAAAGGAAGGCAAATTACAACTACTTTTTACTCTAATCATGATTTGGTAAAAATTATTCAGAAAAAACATAATCATAAAAAACTTTCAACTGAGGAAAATCATCAATTTAAACGAGCATGGAAAATTGCTTCACTAATTGAAACTTTTGGAAAGAAAGCAGTAATTGTTTTGTCAGGTTATGGAATAGGTGCAGATACTGGTGCAAGGATTTTACGAAACATGATTGATGAAGATCTTATGTATAAGCAAATTTATGAAGCTGAAAGACAGTATGTCATGACAAGGGGATTCTGGGACTCTTAATTCTTTTTTGTAACTGTTGAAAATCGCGTTAAAAATAATTCAGTTCTTCCCTCAAGTCCAACCTTTGCGTTAACGGGTGTAACAGAAATTACCTCGCCAACGGAAAATCCATCTAAAAGTGTTGCTTGGTTTCTCCATCCTTTTATCCAGATCTGACTGCTATCATCTTCAACAAACATTTCTGCCAGCATGATTGTTTCTCCAGTTTTTGTTTGCACTTCTCGCTTTTCAGACGCCTTCAAAATTATCGCTTCAACACAATAATCATTACCTGATTTAATCTCAGAAATTTTAGTTCTTAGATCCGATAATGTTGGAATTGAATTATTATCATCAATTTTTCTTACAAATGATTCACTGTCTATTGTTAGGGAATTGCCAAAAACCTTTGAGGGCATGCATTCTATAACATCACCATTATTAACAGAATCTAGCATGTTTGAAGAATCGGACATGTATACTAGATTTTTTTTACTGTCTACACCTATTGCAGAAGTTCTTTCTTTTTCATTTCTGTTAATTGTAGCAATACGTACAATAACAGGCTCTGCTTCTTTTCCACCGTCAATTTTAACCATTGTTGCATCGTTTCCATGAATTTCAAGACCCTGGTTTCCTGTTTTTGTTCTGACACCCAAAAGCATTACTTTTGCATCTTGAGAAACAACTTTTGGTAAAAGTGATTCGTCCTTTCCCCATAATACAACTCTTGTTACAGCGTTGTCCTTACCTTTCAATCTCATTCTAAGCGCTTTTCCTGGTTCACCACGCCGGTTTGTAAACTCTAACGTGCTTATGCCTCCATCTATTTTTCCTGAAACAACCAGATCATTTTGGTTTTCCTTAATTTCACTAGAGTCAATAGTCAGAGCTTCTATTGACCGGATTTCACTTTCTTGGTTGGTTTTATCAATCTCAGAACCTGAGCCAACATTAATTGTCGGGCTTCCGTTTAAATCTGATTTTATATAAGCCTTAATTATTTTTATCAAATCGCCGGGTTTCAGTTTTTCAATTCCAGGAAGATTGGCTTTTTCATCCCAAAGCTTTACACTGACAGTAGAATCATTATCATAAATTGTCATGGTTCTTAGCAAGAAGGGAGAACCATCCTTTCTAGAAAACTGCTTCGCAGGTGAAATATTTAGTACTCTACTTTTAACTGACACATCCTTGGCGCCTATAGAAAGGTCCTTCAGATCAACTTCAGCCTTTAAGGTCTGTGTTAATGTTATTTCCAGGTCCTCAGCGATAAGAAAAAGAGCTCCCTGATCTGTCAGATAACCTGGACCTATCTTTTCCTTCTTTTGTCTGACCCTATCCAGAATATCTTCTCTAGTGAATTCAGGTTTTTGATTTAGAATGTTATCTAATAATTTATCAAACTCTGACAACATACTCCCCATAATTTTATTTTTTTATCTCTTATTAACATTTAAGGAGTCTAGGATTTTTAAGATGCGTGAAATCAATTCTTGCGCGATCTCTTTTCAAATCATATGATGGAATAAATGCAGTAGATGGTATAGATCTTGATGTCGATGAGGGACAAATTTTTGGTTTTTTAGGACCAAATGGAGCAGGAAAATCAACTGTAATTAAGATGCTGACTACATTGATCCAGCCAACCAGCGGCGAAATTTCGGTTCTAGGAATTGATGCTATAAAGGAATCATTGAGTATAAGAAAAAAAATTGGTGTAGTTTTACAGCAACCAAGTTATGAACCAACACTCTCAGTGGAAAAATCTCTGGAAAAATATGGAATGATGTGGAACCTTGACAAAAAAACTAGAAGGGATAGAACAGAAGAACTTCTTACTACATTTAATCTAGTTGAAATTAGAAAGAAAAAAAATGAAGACTTGTCTATAGGTCAGCGCCGAAGAGTCCAAGTTGCACGTGAGTTCATGCACGATATGGATTTGTTATTCTTAGATGAACCTACTGTAGGACTAGATCCAACCGCTAGACGACAATTATTAGATTTTTTAAAAATTAAAGTAAAGGAAAATAACCTAACAATATTTTATACCACACACGTCCTAACCGAGGCAGAATATCTCTGTGATAGCATTGCAATCATTAACAAAGGTAGGATAATTACTGTTGACTCTCCAAATGAACTTAAAAATAGATTTGGTCGTGAAAAAACAATCAAGATTCATGTTTCCTCTAATATTGAAACATTAGGAAGTCTTTTAGAAAGCATTCAGGACTGCAAAATTGAGTTTAATACAGGTGCAACAATCACAATACAGTCTACTAATTCTGAACTTGTTTTAATGAATGTTCTCAAAATTTTAAATCAAAACAATATATCTATAGATGATTTGTCTGCTATACCAACAAATCTTGAAGAAATATTTCTCAAAGTTGTGAGCGATTCTAATGCACCCGATAATTAGATTAGTTAATAGAAACATTACGATTTCAATTAACCCAGGTTTTCTAATTTGGCAGGTAATTTTTCCTTTGATTTGGATTTTTGTAGCTGGTTTTGCGTACACTGCACTGATAGATGAAGTATCTTTTGGAACTAAGAATCTTAGCTATCCAGCATTCTTAGCTTCTGGAATGATTGGATTTAATATTATGAATAGCACTCTCATTTCTGGAATTATAATTTGGAATGATAGACGACATGGAATGTTTGAACAAATAATGTCAGGTCCATTTACAAGATCAAATTATATCCTTAGCAATATCACCACAATTGCAATAGTAGGTTTAGTCAGTGCCACATTAATTGCCGCAGTTGGATATCCGCTATTTTTTCAATCTGCAGAATTTAGCTTAATTACAATTCCACTCATAGCTTTCACCGCAATAGTCGGCGCGATATTATTTGGTTCTATTGCTTCAATCATTTCCGCAAGAATACGTTCAAGTGAAGGTTTCAATGTAATTATTAATACAGTTTTTATTTTCTTTGCTTTTGTAAGTACGGCTTTTTATCCTGCTGCTGGTGCTCCACAACCTCTCGCAACTATATTTTATCTAAATCCACTGACATATCTTGTCGACATAATTAGGGCTGGAATTTTTGGTACCATTACAGAGTTTGTTATTTTAGAAATGATAGTTTTGATAGTGCTTGCATCTATTCTTTTTGTAGTCGCAACAAAATTATTAACTAAACTAGATTTTTAAAAAAATAATAGCCCGGCCCGGACTCGAACCGAGGTCAAAGGCTCCAAGGGCCCCTATGCTTGCCACTACACTACCGGGCTTCCGTAATTTTTCTTCTTTTTCCCTTTATAACATTACTTTATGATAGACTTGATCGTTTTTAGAAGAATGGGATAAGGATCTTCTAACGAACTCACAAATTTCTTAATTTGCATTCTTCGGTTGTATTCAGATCTTCTACCCCTGTATGATGTTAGTTGAAAAACTACACCGATCCTTTCTGTAATCTCATTAGGAGTCATACATCTGGTAACAATTTTTTTGCTTACTAAGTAGTCTTCAATTCTGTTTGGTATTGCATTATATGATATTGTTGGTACCCCTAATAATGCAGATTCAGCAGTCATTGTCCCGCCAGAGCCAACAAAAACATCAGAGTCCAGCAACAATTTTTTTCCATCGACTACTTTTGAGACTATCTGAAACTTGCTCTGTGCGGATTTTGAAAACTTTTTCTTAAGTAATTCAGCCTGTTTTTCATATCTAGTAAGAACTGTTATATGACATCCCAAGAAGTCCTTCTTTATTTTTTTAATTATGCCAACAATATCACTTTGCTTTGATGAATATGCGGCTTCCTCTTCTGGAGTTCTTATGAGAATAGTTTTCCATTCTCTGGAATTGATGTCTGTTCCACAACTTAGAAAGACCTTTTGTTTAGTTATTTGTGCTGCATCAATTGTCTTATACTGAATAATATTTTTTGGCTTAATTCCCATATTTTTAAAATCGCTTTTTGGGATAATCCAAGGAATAAGCAGTTTATTAGCATATGGTAATGATAGTTTCATTACAGCGGTAGCATGAGGTGAGTCAGAAAAACAGATGTGAGGAATACCTAATCCATAGGAAACTCTTGCTGCTTCAGGCGAGCAAAAACTCAATGTAATGTCAGGCGAAAATTTGCTAATTTTTTTAACTAGCAATTTTGAACGACTTAAACTAGCATTCAATTTATCATGTTTTTCTGCACCACCGTGTTTTCCTATTATTACTAACTTTTGCTTTCGTATTTTTGCTAACTCAGTTACTTGATTATATTTTCTTGAAGTACATAATACACTATGATTTTTTTTCAGACGTTTAATCATGGGTTCAAAAAATAGTATTTGTTTGGGCGTAAGTATATCAAGCCAGATTTTCAAGCATTTTCACTGAATTCTGAAATGCAATAAGTATTTCTCCCTCTTCATACCACTCAATTACAATGAAAAAGGAAAAAATTGTTGTTTATGGGTTAACTACTGAAGGATACTTTCTTGCATCACAAATGGCTATGAAAGGAGCGGATGTTTATATCATCGACGAATCCTCTCCGTCAGCAGTACTACTAAAAGCTGAAACTGCCAAGACATATCCTGATCTTACTGCATTTCAAGAAGATGAGCCTCTACTTTCTGTCGAACCTATTGATGTAGCTATTTCAAATGCGAAGTATCTTTTCTTTGCACCAAGAATAAGAAAAACTGGTCAGGATCTCAGAACAGAAATTACTTCAAAGTACAAAGATGCAACAAAAGCACTGAAAAAAGGAAGCTCAATAATTTATTGTCTTCCAACTGGGCTGGGAGGAAATCAAGAGAATATAGCACTATTAACGCATGTCACTGGATTGGATGTGGGCAAAACAATCTCATATTTTTATTTCCCATTAAATGATTTGGATGAAACACCTGAAGTAATTGGTTCATTAGATAATCAAGATGATAAAATACTATCATCTCTTTTATCAACAGAAAAAAAAGAAAAAAAATTTGTATCAATTACTTCTGCAGAATGTATCTACGGTATCAATATTATACAAAAATTCACAAACCTTTCTGCCATTTTAGAAATTTGTAAATTTGTTAAAGATACAGAATCTACCACATTTAATAATTTTAAAACCATATACCTTGATGATATAATAAAAGGCCTTTACGATTTACGTTTGCTTGGTTCTTCATTTGAGGGAGCGAACACTTTACTATATTTAACAAATGCAAGTATCAAGGCTATTGCAGGTTATATCAAAAGATTAATTGATACAATTAGGACTACCCTGAAGAAAAATGAACTGAAAGCTAGTAGAACAAAAATTGTGTTATCTTGGACACTAGATAAAAATGAAATGAGGGGTGATAAGATTGAGATATTAAATTCTATTACAGCTAAATTACGCGATTACATAGGTGATGTGGATACATCTGAAGGATTAGTAAACTCCTTTCACAGTGACAAAAAAACTATCATTATATCATGTTCTATGAATGATTATACAAAAATTGTTTCAGATAAGAAAAGTGAGGATCTCATTATTATCAAAGCAAATCCTCTTTTCGAGATAGAACACAAAAAGTAAAATTATCTAATGAAAATTTGAAAGATATGTCACACATTAACAAAAATACAAACGATGTATCACAGGCTGATGCAAAAAATGGTGATAAAAATTTAGAACATTACGATGAATCTGAAATAGAAACTACAGAATCAGAACAGACTTTACATAAATTACAAATTGATGAATTAAAAGAACTTTTAGAAAAGGAAAAACAAAACTCATCTCTAAACACAGAAAAATGGAAACGTGCTCTTGCTGATTACCAAAACCTCGAAAAAAGAACACAGCAAGAAATTATTGATAAAGTTAGTTCAGAAACTGGTAAGCTCATTTTAGAATTTTTAACTATATATGAAAATTTTATCCGTGCTAAGGAGATATATGCAAAAGAAGGAGTAAATATTACAGGTCTAGAGAGTATTATTAAAAATATGAATTCTCTGTTTTCAGAATATGGTGTAAAGCCAATAGACGCTCTGGGTAAAATTTTTGATCCAAATCTACACGAAGCTATTTCTATAGTAGAAGATCCAAAACTGGATGAAGATACAATCATAGAAGAGATCGCAAAAGGATATATTATTCGTGGCAAAGTATTGAAATATTCGAAAGTATGTGTTTCGAAAAAAATGATTAAAAAATAGGTATAAAAAAATGTCAGAAAAAATAATTGGAA
>JAYGCB010000092.1:0-11764 GCA_046583565.1 Candidatus Nitrosopelagicus sp.
TCCTGACGGAAAACGCTGCAGAATGAAAAAACCCTACCACAAGAATGTCTTGTTTGTAGGTGATGCAGCCGGCAGAGGAGTTTTTGTCGGTCCAAGAATTGAAGGTCTTAACGTAGGAATTGATGATGGAGTACGAGCTGCTAACGCGATTGCGAGGGCATTAGAAAAGAATAATTTCGCTCAAGGTTATCTTGGTGAATATTACACAAAATCAATTGAAGAAAGTCCATACACAAAAGATATGAAAGAGATTGACAAAGAATATCTGAAAATCTTTATTGATGCCACAAAAGATGTGCCGAAAGACATTTTGAGTGCAAAGCACAGCCTAGTCCTAAAACTCATGTCAAGCGGGGCAATTAGAAGTATGGCAGCAAAGTTTGTAAATGTTTTAGGCTATGAGCGTCTGCTTCCGGTGATAGAATCACAAGAAAGCTATGTAAAAGTACCAACTGAGCTTGCCGAACGAAAGGGAAAGACCATTTCTTCATCCTATACGCCTTCAATTCCACCGCTTCAAGATCGTATTGCAAAGCTGAATTATAACGATGATAAAGTTTCTCATATCAAGGTACTAAACCCCGATAATGATTTTATGAAAAAGTTAGTTATGTTGTGCCCAACTAAGTGTTATAGCGAAGAAAATGGTCAAGTTACGATACAGCATGAGGGGTGTATTGAATGTGGAACGTGTTCTGAGCAAACTGATTGGAAACACCCACGAGGAGAAAAGGGAATAAACTATCGATATGGATAGCAATTACTTGGAGCAATAAGTCAGCAAAGGCATTTCACTAGCTTGATGCCTCATACTATTAAAGAGAATAACTATTGAGCTATTACTTTACGATATGTATTCTCACAAAAGTTACATGTTATTCGAATTGATTTGAGACTAGTCCGTCCAAGTCTTATTCTTGAATTTATGCCGGGTGCGATAAAATTTTTACATTTTTTACAAAAATTTATTCTTAATTCATAAGGCATTTTGATTCTATGGTGTGTACTAATCCTTCTTGCTAGACTAGCTTGTCTTTGAGCTAAATCTGGATTTGACCTAGCGTTTGAGATTGCACTATTAATCAATACATACATCCTTTCAAGTGCAATTTTTTTTTTTGCTTGTTTCACGTTCTCATATCTCATATACTACTAAATAATTTAGGATGCGGTCAGCGGGATTCGAACCCGCGTCACAGGGTTGGAAACCCCGAATACTAACCAGGCTATACTATGACCGCACAAGTTGCAAATTTTTCCACTACTTAAAAATGGTTTTTTCATATTCATAAAGAATTCTTGCAGTAACAATGTGTGATTCTAAAGACTCCGAATTAACGTTAACCAGCTGATCAATCTTACTAACTGTAGAGTCCGAAAAATGAGATTTTTGAAATCCTCCTATTACAACGCACGAATTTTCAGTCAAAGACCTTGCGACATCACAAAACGAGCTAGGTCTGCCTACGCTGGATAAACCAATTACATTCTTTGGATTAATCTCTTCTATTAATTTTGAAAAGCTCATATCGTTAATTTCAAGTAATTTTTTTCCCCCCGATTCTATTCTTTTTTCATAAAACAGCTTTTCAATTAAACCTGCGAACCTATGAAAAGATTTTGGTAGATGGATGTCATCGCCAACCTTGATTACTTTATCATTTAAAGTATGAATGTAAATTGTAAGTTTTTTTTCAAAATAGAGTGGAATGCTACATGCTTCTAATAGACTAAAATGGACAATATCTGGTCTGCCCCTTTTGTTTTCATTTTGAATTCCTTTCATTGCAGCGTAATGCCAGGAATTGTCAAGTAGTATATTTGATGGAGACTTTCCAAGTTTTTTGCTGTGGGATATTACCGACGGGTGATTTTGAATTTCCGTTGGCACCATCTCCAATGAAGATTCAGCCAGTATGAGTGATAAACTTCTCATTAAATGATAAGTTTCAAAAAGTAGGTAAAAAGTTGTGCTTTATCCTGATGTACAACCAGTATATCCACAGTCAATGCAGAGGTTACATCCTTCGGCAAAAATAAGATTATTCTTACATACAGGACACAAAGTTTCTTCTTCTGCTTCTTCCATAACGCTTTGTGTTGGCCTTTGTACGTCCTCCAGTTTAGTAGCTGATAATGCATTATCAATTTGAGATTTTACGTATGGGTTTTTAATATTGTTTGAAATATAATTTATAACATAATCACTTGCAGTTACATCAAATGTTTTTTCTGAGTTTTCGCCTGTCATATGTAAGACCTGTTTGTGTCTTGACCCATCTCTATAGACTGTAATTCCCTTTAATCCTAATTCATGCGCTAAAAGATACGAAGCTTTGACATCCTCAACAGATACATCATTGGGCATATTGATTGTCTTGGCAATTGCATTTGAAATCCAATCCTGCCATACAGCTTGTGCTAGGAGATGATCAGACCAGTGTATATCCATTGCTGTGACAAATATGTTTTGAATCCAATCCGGAATTTCAGAGATTCCTTTAACAGAACCATAATTATCTGCTACCTTTGCAAGTAGTTCTTCACTGTACAGATTATTTTCTTTTAACACTTCTTCGAAGATTTTATTTGTGTAAAAGAATCTGCCTACTGTGACTCTCTTTTCAAAAACTAATGCAAAGTTTGGTTCCATTCCGTTGGAACAATCAGCCAACATAGATAGTGTACCAGTGGGAGCTACAGTTGTAGTTAAGACATTTCTAATTCCATACTTTTGGATCTTTGTAATAAGGGCATCCCAGTCATATGATTGTTCTTCTTTTGGTTTTTCATAATACCCTGCAACTGGAATATTACCTTCTGGATATTCAGTTTTTGAACACAGTGGAAACTTACCCCTACTCTTTGCAAGCGCAACACTTTCTTCCATAGAATAGTATGTTAGCGCCTCGGATAATTTTGATTGAAAATCATATCCTTCTTTCGAGTTATATGGAATGCGAAGTTTGTATAATAGATCTGCTACTCCCATAACACCTAATCCTATCCTGCGAGATTCTTTTGATGCTTTATCAATTTCTGGTATAGGGTATAGGTTAACATCTATTATATTATCCAAATATCGTGTAGTCTTTCTGATAGTTTCTTCATACCTTTGCCAGTCAAATTGGTACTGGCCGTCAGCAGTCCTCTTTACAAGATTTGCCAAATTGATTGATCCTAAGTTACAAGATTCGTATGGGTAAAGGCTCTGCTCGCCACAAGGATTAGTTGCACGGAGCGGTTGACCACGTGCCTTTGCAAATACATTGTTTTTGTTTATATTATCAAAGAAAATCAGTCCTGGTTCTGCACTCTTCCATGCTGATTGTGCTATCAAATCAATTAAGTGATGTGCGTTTATCTCTCTCGCTGTTGAATTATCTCTTGGGCATCGTAGTGTGTATTTTCCATCTTGTGAGTTTACAAGTACATCCCAAAAATCCTTCCAAACACCAACACTAACATTAAAGTTTTCTAAGATTCCAGGCTCAGTCTTGTTTGTAACAAATTTCTCAATATCCGGATGCCAAACTTCCATAATGCCCATGTTTGCACCTCTTCTCTTTCCACCCTGTTTTACTACTTCAGTCACACTGTTGATAATATTCATAAAAGATACAGGCCCTGATGCTACCCCAGAAGTAGATGCTACAATCTCGCCTTCCTCACGTAGCTCAGAATAATTAATACCTACACCTCCACCAGATTTGAATATTAGTGCAGCATCAGAAGTTGATTTCATTATTCCTTTCATGTCATCAGGCATTGCCAAAACAAAACATGCAGAAAGTTGACCTAAACGTCCTCCTGCATTCATCATAGTTGGAGAATTTGGTAAAAAGTCCTGAGATACCATTAATTCATAATATTCTGATATCTTGTCAGCATATCCATCAAGTTTTTTGGATGCAATCATGGTTAACAGTTCCTTAAATGGAACCTTCATCTTTCCTTGATTTGCTAGATCAACATAGCAGTTTATGAGACACCTAAAATGCCACTTGTTTAGATAGTATTTGCCTATCTTGAATTTGTAGTTAAAATCATCTAGTTTTTTCAGATATTCAGTTGCTTCCTCTATATTTTGTGAAATACCACCCTCTGCGACAAAAAGTTCACTATTTCTTAGCATGTCAGAAATTGCAACTAAAACTGCAACCCTTTCAAATAATTCTGACGGGGTTTCATTAATTTCATTTTTGTTATCACGCATCAGATAACGTGATGCCAAAACCCTCAAACTGTTAATATCAAATGATTTTCCCACCGTGTCGAGAATTTTAGTATTTAAAACTTTCATCTTTTCCTCGCGAATTTTTCTGCGTTCGTGACGATATAGGATATAGCTTTTTGCAATATCGCTATGACCTTGATCGATTAGAGTAGATTCAACCAAATCCTGGATAGATTCTACACTGGGAGGGTTGGTTGCTGAAAATCCATGCTCAACTAGTTTAGTTAAAACACCATCAGAAAGTTCAATCGCAAGTTCCTTATCTGGTTTGTTAGATGCTGAAAATGCCTTGTATATAGCAGTCAGTATTTTATCTGTGTTAAAGTTTGAAATTGATCCATCTCTCTTGCGAACTTGAGCGATAGAATTCTCTATTTGTGATTTTGCCTCTTCCATAAGTCTCCCCATTCAACTAATAATTCATATAGAATATAACTTCTATGGCAAAAAAGATTTAGAGTTAAGATCTATTGTAGCTAAACTTTTCTGACAATTTTCGAATCCTAATATAATTGGATCGTGATCGATCTAAGAAATACAGGATAAAAACTTGGGATATGTTTAGATAATGAATGAGGATTTGCAGGTAGGACATTTATCTACCAATTTTTCACCTTTGAATCCACAATTTCCACAAACTGGTATTTTAATAACCGGCTTGAATGAGTCAATAAAACTGCATGCTTTCTCAATGAGTTTTTTGATCTGTGTTGCTTTAGTGCCTCCTGGTATCTTTAATGGCACCAACAAACCTCCATTCAGAATTTTGGTAATTTTATTGCATTCAACAATTTCAGCGCTTTTTGCAGTAAGTTCTGTCATTGTGCCGCCATCAAGTGTAATTCCTTGCGAGTAAGTTTCACCATCAATAATTTTGAGGATAGTATCTTTTCCGTACTTTTCTTCATCAAGAGAAACAAACCTGTCAGATCCGTCACTTTCGGTAATGCATATCATAACGTTTACAGAAAGTTCCTTGGCTTTTTTTGAGGCAACATCTACTGCAGTTTCAATTACTTTGTGTAAGATTTCTTTTCCTTGTTTATCATTCTTAAATCCCAGTATACCGTATACTGCATTATGTAAACCGATTAGGTTGACTATCAAAGAGACAGAGCTACGCTGCATATATTGTGTGCTATCACCAAGTACTGGATTAATACCAAGTCTTACAAGATCAGAAATACTTTTTTTGCGTAAAGCCATAGAAGATAAAGCAGGTTTCATTAACAAGGCAAGTCTTGCTCTAAAATAAGTTTCGTCTTTGTTTGATTCAAATGCCAAACGTGGCAGATTAATAGATAATGAACACAGATGAAGTGAGGTAACGTTTGTATTTTTTGAATGTATAATTCCTTTTTGTGATACATGATGTTTTGAAAACATTATCTTACCGCCAAGAGTAATAATTTCAGATAATATCTCTGACACGTGAGAGACAACCCCCTTCTCATAATTGATAATAAGCCCGATCATTGGAATTGGTGTAAGCTGTGTATATGTTCTGTATGCAGAAAGTACAGCGTTGACAATCTTTTGTTCCGTTCCGAGATGGATTACAAATGAAACCATCGTTGGTGCCTTGTTGTATTTCAGGGTTGTAGAAGATTTTACAAAGGCTTCAACAATTTTTTGCTCTAGTTCAGGCAGTTTTTTTGAATATTTTGATAATAAAGAGATCAAACCGTCCATCACTACTTCCTGAGAAGCCTCCTTCGAGATGAGAGAGATTATCATGGATAGTGCAGAAGATAGGTTATCCAGTGTCTTAACTGATGGAATTCTACTGACGTTAAGGGATTTTCCTCGTGGATTGATACCATCTTCTATCAGTTCTTTTACATTTATGAAAATAATATCGGGTAAAAGTGACCATAAGCCAGGATATGTTATATGTAGATCGCCTGAGAGGTGCGAGTCTGCTACATCTTTTGGAAGTGTGTTTGTGAGAAGGTGTTCGGCAAACACAGTTTGACCTGTCTTATATAACAGCCCCTCTACACCATTATCTAGCTTTTCCGCGTTTGAGATCATTTCTTTCACTTCAAATACAGGAAGCCCAACTCGCGCAAGTTTGTTTCTGTAATCTTCAAGACCGTTTTCTAAGAGTACAGAGTTAACCAGTTCACGAATAAGTGCGCCTGTCAAATATGTTGTCTGATATTTGTAAATGCGGTTTTCAACCTCTTCTGTTATTTTTTGCGCCAGCTCAAGTGGTAAGCCTCCCTCACGAACTAGTGACTGGATTATTTTTTGAGAATTAAATTCCTCAATAGAATCATGCGAGGTTCTTACATACATTTTGCCGCTTTCAATAATTGATCTTTCTTCAATCTGCCGTGCTAGGCTTAAGACAAGTTTGCCCAGATTCGTAATGGTGTATCTCCGCTCTGACTTGTTTAACGCTACAAGAGATTGCCTTAGTAATTTTCTTAAATGATATGCAAATTTACCACTCTCTTTTTTTGACTTAAAACCTGCAAGAGATTTCAGTTCAGAATATGTAAGAGGCCCCTTGGAATTCAAGATTCTCAAAATGTCAATTCGGTTTGGGCTAGCCATCACAGAAAAGATCATTCTTACACGTTTCGAGGTAGATTGAATAATCGTGCCTCCTGATTTTTCATCTAAGTCAAGATCAAGTTGATCATCTAAGTCAAGATTGTCATCCATATCCATATTTAATTCATGATCGAGCTCTTCTTCAAGCTCTAATTTTTTACTGCTCCCCAACATCGTTAGTAAATAAACGGAGTAATTAAGACTTATCGCATGATCAAGTTTTGAATTTTTTCAAAATCTCAGAATGTGAAAAATAGTTATTTTTTTTCTGCATCTAAAGAAAAATCAGTTACTGATAGTTTTTGTCCGCAAGAAGGACATTTATTATTATAATGCTTTAGTGTATCTTTGATTGACTTTAGCATCTTCATTGTAGAAATTTTTTCTCCGCATTTTCCACACTTTACATCAACAGGCATCATCAAATAAATATTATTAAATCATATTAAATTTTTGTTAAAAAAAAAATTACAGTAACGCTAAAATTGATTTACGGTTTTTCCAAAATTATTCCACGGTTATCAAAACCAGATATTTTGACTTTTGTACCAATTGGAAGATCTTCTGGCTTTGCTATATTTGGTAAAAACCCTGATATCCGCAAATCAACGTTATCGATACTCATCACTACCCAAGCATATGGTGTATATTTTTCAAAACCTGTGGGCGGAACTGTCATAATTGTGTATGTCTCTACGCTTCCTTGACCATCTAATATAACATCATCAAATGCTTTCTTCCCGCATTTTTCACAAAAATAAACAGTGACCAGATGTAGATTTCCACAGTTTATGCATTTACGAGCTAGGATTTTTCCCTCTTTAGCATGAGCTATGAATTTTTGCTTTTCCATAGATTTACACTCTTTGAAAAATATGAACGGCGCAACTTGCTCCAGTAGCACCAAAGTTATGTGTTAATCCAATCTTTGCATTTTTTACAGTTCTTTCTCCCGCATTTCCAGTTAACTGGTCATAAACTTCTACAACTTGACCCACACCGGTTGCTCCAATTGGATGTCCCTTTGATTTAAGACCGCCTGACGGATTGATTGGGATTTTACCATTCAAGCTAGTTTGATCATCTCTAACCGCTTCTACTCCTTTACCCTTTTCAAAGAAACCAAGATCCTCAGTATCAATAATCTCAGCGATGGTAAAACAATCGTGAACTTCAGCAAAGTCTACATCCTTTGCAGTAATACCAGCCATCTTGTAAGCAGATGCTGCAGCTATGTTCGTACTGGGTATAGTAGTAAGATGCTCCCTTGCTTGCAATGCAGCAGGGGATCCACCTCTACCTGAACCTATGACATCGATATAGTTACCACCGTGTTCCTTTGCAAACCTTTGATTGCATAGTATTACTGCGCTAGCACCATCAGAGAATGGGCAGCAGTCATAAAGTTTTAGTGGACTCGCTACGATATCAGAATTCATTACATCGTCAATCGTGATCTTTTTTCTTAGATGTGCTTTTGGGTTTAACAGTCCATTATCATGATTCTTAACAGCTACTCGTGCAAAATCTTCCTCAGTAGCATTGAATTCATTAATGTAGGCTCTAGCCATTGATGCAAATAGTCCGGGGAAGGATACCCCAGCTTGACCTTCATAAAAGAAATCGGAACAGTAGGAAAAATATGTTGTAGTCCATTCTGTGCCAGTATGTGTTACTTTTTCAACTCCTGTTACCAATACTGCATCATAGAATCCTGCCGCAATATTTGCAAAAGCCTCTCTAAATGATACAGATCCGCTGCCACATGCTGATTCTATTGAAAGTGACGGTTTGTCTGAGATGCCAAGGTTACTCATCACTACAGGTCCTAGATGTACCTGCTTGTCTGCCACACCGAAAACATTTGAGATGTAGCCAGCTTCGATCTCTTTTGATTCTATTCCTGCACTTTCAATTGCACCAACTGATGCCTGAATAGCAATATCACTAATACTATCCTCTAATTTACCATACTTTGTACTTCCAGCACCTAAAACACAGACTTTTTCCACAAAAAACTTCTACCAGTTCCTTATAAAAATACTTCATAAATTTTGATTAAGGAAAAAGTTTTTAGAAAATGATAGTCTTGCAAAAAAAATCTAAAGATGTACGTATAAAAAACAAAGAGAAACCTAGCAGAACTATAAGAGCAACAAAGAAAAAAATAGAGACTTTGAAAAATGAGTTAAAGCAGTATCTGGATTCAAATGGTTATCTGTCATATTCTACAAAAATGAAAAAATATTTAATTCTGGGAACAAATTCGCCAAAAAATGCTCTTACGCAGTGTCCTCAATGTAGTATTGGGCAGTTAATCATAATCCGCTCACCGGCAACCAAAAAGAGGTTTATTGGTTGTTCAAACTATAGTAATGGTTGTACTGCATCTTCTCCTCTTCCACAAAAGGCTAGGCTTCGTCGTACAAAGAAAGTGTGTGAGATCTGTTGTTGGCCTATAATTCTATACAGATATTCTAGAAAACAAAAATGGACAGAGCAATGTACCAACATACAGTGCAAAACTCGAAAGATTATGACTTGAATTTGGAATAAATTTTTGGTCTACGGTTTTTGAGAAGTGGTAATTTTTTACGTGTTTGGTACACATCTTGAAGTGAAATATCTACAAAACCAATACCTTCCTTCCTTTTCATATCAAGTAAGATTTTACCATATGGATTAACTACTAGACTTCTTCCACAGTAAATATTGCCTACCTGATCAGGTGCAATTAGATAACAGCCATTTTCAATTGCACGTGTCTTGTTGAATGTTAACCAGTGCTCTTCTTTGAAAGGACCTTTTATCCACGCAGATGGCACAAATAATATTTCTGAACCAGCCAATGCCAAATTCCTCGACATTTCTGGAAACCTCAGGTCATAGCAAATAAGCATTCCTAGAGTACCAATTTTAGTCCTTAAAGGAAGTGCAATCTTTGAACCTGCTACCATCTTATCTGATTCTTTGAATCCCAACGCGTCAAACAGATGAATCTTTCTGTAAGTTCTAGTTATTTTTCCATTTTGGTTAACTAGAAAGCAGGTATCGTATACCCGATTTTTTTTTGTACTTTTTTCGTAAAGCGTTCCGACAACCATGATAGAGTTTTGTTTAGCTGCATTGGCAATCTCAGTGACAAAGTTCCCATTGATATTTTCAGCTGCATTAGCCAGCTGCCTAGGCGTCTGAGATGATTTGGTATAAAACATCATGAATTCTGGAAATGCACATATATCAGCTCCGTGTTTTGCAGCCTTGGAAATATAATGAAGAATTTTTTTTAAATTCCTGTTTTTATCAGTAGATGCTTTTAGTTGAACTACTGCAATTTTTGTCATAACATCTGTAAATAAGATGAAAATAAAAAGATAGGCTAAAAATAAATGAAAAAAGGTTACAGCTGTTCTCCAGCTAAAAACCAGTTTCCCTTTGGGTTTTCATTAAAGACCACAATTACATCCTGTTCTTTGGCGACCTTTAGAATCTCAACAGCAGACTTTGTTACTGTCTTTGCAAAATCATCTTTTTGCTGTTGAGATCTGCCTGGATACATTGATACTGTTATCAGTGGCATGAAGATATTTTTGTAATGGATAATTTAGTGGTTATTATCTGTAGTCTCCTCTGTAGCCATAACGTGTCCCATAGGTAAACTGGGAACCATGAGATTTTTTGTAAATATATCCAACTGCTAGCCCTAACGCGAACCCTCCAATATGTGCAAGATATGCAACTCCTCCTCCTGCCACACCAAACCCGCCGATGAAAAATGGTAACAAATTTTGAAAAATAAGCCAAAATGGAAGAAAATACATGGCCTTGATGCGAAGCATTCTCCAGAAAAATCCAAGCATCAAGAAGGTAAGAACTCTCGCTCGTGGAAATATTACTAGATAGGCTCCTAGTATACCGGATATTGCACCTGATGCACCAACAGCGGGAATAGAACTTAACGGGTCTCCAAGTATATGGATAAGGCCAGCACCGATTCCCCACCCTAAGTAAATGACAAAATATTTTACTCTTCCAAACTTTGCTTCAATGTTGTCCCCAAATATCCATAAAAATAACATATTCCCTCCAAGATGCATAAGACCACCGTGCAAGAACGTTGAGCTTAGCAAAGTTATGTACGGCATAACAGGACATTGTATAGTATAAGGACCTGCAGCTATATAGCTTTCTCCAACGATACAAGCAGGTACTGCACCCCATTCATAGAACAGCATTGCGGCATTGGGATTTGTAAATTCAAAAAACTCACCGGTAACATATACCTCGAAGAAGAAGACAATTACATTTATCGCAATAAACGCATAGGTAAGCTTGGGCTTGAATCCTGGTGGATGGGGATTTTCATCCTTGATTGGTAACATAGACTGATTATCTCACGCAGTCATATGAATAATAATATTTCATCAAACGACATTACGAAATCGTCATGATTCCGTTTGATATGAGCCACTGAAGTCCAGAAACAAACGAACTGTCGTCAATCTGTCCGTCAGCCCACCATCCTGCGTTGTTCTTGATCCAGCCGGGAATTACATCATCAGATCCTGTTCCCTGTTCAGTGGGTGGTATCGTCATGATTTCGTTTGAGATGAGCCATTGCAGCCCAGAGATAAACGAGCTGTTGTCTATCTGTCCGTCAGCCCACCAACCTGCGTTGTTCTTGATCCAGCTAGGTATGGAAGTTTCTGCAGTTGGTGTAAGAGGTGGCGTGATAGATTCTCCAACATTAATTGTAAGCGTAGCAGTTTCTAAGGGAACTACGGTAAACCAAATTCCGTCCACTTCAATGTGTATTAAATGTAAACCGTTTTCAGAAAATTCTACTGGAAGAGGTACCGAGGGCGAAGTATATGCGGATGTATGCAAACGTATCGTAGGTCCAAACACACAGTCACCGTCTTCTGTTATACCTACAGTCTAGTCTATGTGTTGTTGGATTCTTTC
>JAYGCB010000002.1:0-10804 GCA_046583565.1 Candidatus Nitrosopelagicus sp.
AAAATCTCATGTTGATATTTTAGGTCCATCAATGAATATGGCATCTAAAATTCAAAACATGGCGGTACCTAACCAACTTCTCATTGGTGGAGATGTTTACGATAAATTACATCCTGAAACGCAAAAATCATTCACGAAAAAAAAATTCGGTAAAACAAAGTGGAAATATCATCATAGGGTAACAGGCAAATCGTATCCTATCTATGCATATGCCATCGATGAAGTATCAACTGAAAGTGATTAAATGACTAAACTGTCTTCTGGCATTTCTGATATTTCCAATATTGCACATCTTAAGAATGAAGTTATCAGGTTGGCTGAAAAAAATGGCTTTAATGAACCATGTTATAAAATAATGCTTGATTATACCATTAATAACCTTCAATCAAGTGGCTTGGGAGAAAAATATTACGGATATCATAATATTGATCACTTGTTAGAAATTCCCTTAGGCGTATTATTAGTTGGTGATTCAAAGCAAATTTCCAATCTATCAGATGAAGATTTAAAGTATCTTTTTGTTTCAGCTATTTTTCATGACTTTGAGCCAGATAAAATTATTGATAAACCCTCTGAAGACAATGTTTTAAAAAACTTATCATCAGATCACATAATTAAAAATTTAATTGCACAATCAGGAACAGATTTTGAAATTATCAAGGCTATAATACTTAGAACTGCATATCCTTGGAGTGGAAAATTAAAAGAGAATGGTGAAAAATCTATGCAAAAATGTTTTGAGCTTTCTGAAATTACAAAAAATAACCCAAAAAAACAAGAACATTACACCTGGTTAGGTTGGTTGCTTTCAGTAATTGATCGAATGACAAGTTATGCACTTGGCAACTTTTCAAAAGCTATGCATGTAGCAAAAATGAATTCACATGCTCTTGGCTGGCATCCGGAAGTTCTGGTCCAGCGTTCTGTAGCATATTTTGATGATTTAGTTAAAAATGAGTCCAAAGTGTCTAATTTAGTTTTACAATGCCTCTCAAAAGAGATGAATGAGAATTTTATGAAAAATATTCAATGTTTTACCGAATTGCGCGACCAGGAAATTAAGAACCAAAATGACTTTGCAAGTAAAAAACTAAAATTTGTTACTAAAATGGAGCATATGAAAACTAAACAGGGTGCCAAAATTGTTAGTAGTTTGAATTCAATTTTCTTACAGCTACCAAGACCATTGCGATTTAATGAAAATAATTTTAGTGAATCATTAACTTATTCAGAAACCATTTTGACAACTTTACGATTGAATACTTTGGATGGGCCGATTGTTGGCTTTGCAAAGGGTGGACCACTAGAAAATTATAATTTAAGAGTTGAAATTAATGATTTGAATCATGGTAAAAGAAATACTGTATTTTTGGAGCCGATTGCACTTAGTATGGGTTATTGGGGACTCGGTGCTGGACACGGATTAAGACAATCATTCCTGATGCAGGCACATACAATGAATTATGATTATCTTACAAGTTTTGCTTTTAGGGATGTTATTGCAAGTCGTGTTAATGGTATGGAGAAGGCGGAATTTGTTACAAAATTTGATCCTGAACGATGGGATTATTATCGTATCTCATTATGATTTTGATGCTTTAAATTATTGATGGAGCAGTGTATTTTATGACTACATATTTTTCTATAAGTGATGCGAATAAAATTCTCCCATCAGTAATTAAGAAATTTAATTATTCAAAAATGTTAAAAAATGAGATAATAAAAATGGAGAAACAAATGAGTTTGGATCTTACGTCAAAAACTTCTATGAAAGACTATATTATTCTGAAGCAAAAATTGAATGCAAAAGTTACTGAATTTTATAAGTCAATAGAAGACTTGGAAAGTATTGGTGTAGTATTGAAAGGACTTGAACAGGGCCTACTAGATTTTCCTGCAAAACGTTTTGATGAGGAAATTTGGCTTTGTTGGAAAGAAGGAGAAACTGAGATTAAGTTTTGGCATGAAAAGGATTCTGGATTTATGGGAAGAAAACCAATTAGTGTAAGTAATGAATCTTTAGTTTAATGATATCTGCTTGGTTTCGTGTAATTCGTATTCGTTTTTTACTTGCTTCTGTTATAGCAGTTTCAGTTGGTTTAGCCATTACTTGGTGGCATAGTAGTAACGTAACTGTATTTGATGCCATATTGACAATGGCTGGTGTACTTGCACTTCATGCAAGCGTTGACTTGTTTAACGATTACTGGGATTTCAAGCGTGGGATTGATACTACAACTAAACGGACAAAAATGAGTGGTGGTTCAGGTGTTTTACCTGAGGGTCTACTCAAACCTAGACAAGTTTATGCAGGCGGTATAATTTTTCTAGTAATTGGTACTATAATTGGAGTATATTTTGTTATTACAGACGGTATCATCATAGGGATAATTCTTGCCTTTGCAGTAGTTTCTATTTATTTTTACTCAACAAAAATTGTTAATTGGGGATTAGCAGAAGTTTTTGTTAGTATAAAAGGAACGTTAATTGTAATTGGTACTTATTTTATTCAAACATCACAAATTAATGAATCTGTAATATTGGGGGGGATTGTTGTTGGGGTATTATCTTCGCTTGTTTTATTTATTACGTCATTTCCTGATCATGATGCGGACAAGGCAAAAGGAAGAAAGACACTTGTTATAGGTATAGGAAAGAAAAGGGCATCTATTATAATATGGGTATTTCCAGCTATTGTTTATGGGATAACAATCAGTACAGTTATCGCTCAAATCTTTCCAGTTGCTTGCCTAATTATTATTGTAACTTTTCCATTAATTACAATATCATATAAAAAACTAAAATTTGGTTATAATGACATAAACAGGTTAATACCAATCATGAGTTCAACATTAGTATACAGTAGAATAACTGGTGCATTATTTGTTGTTGGATTTTTACTGAGCTAATGTAGCCGGCTACATTATTTTTTGAACTAATTAGAGAAATAGATACTTATAGATTATAATGAAGTAATAATTGTGCCAGTTGATCCTGTTTGTGGAATAGAAATGGATGAAAGTCTTGCTCTCGTACATGAATATAAGGGTAAAAAATATTATTTTTGTTGTAATGGCTGCAAAAGAATTTTTTTGAAAAAGCCAAGAAAATATAAAAAAAATACCTAGAGAGGAAATGCGCCACACATACTACAAAATTTTGAATCTTGTTCTATCATATACTTGCAATACGGACATTTGAAATCTGAAGTGTGTAGTTTTGCTGGCATATCATAATATTTTCTAAACGTTAAATAATAATGAAGAGATTCTTTTGATCTTATAATTACATTTTCAGATTTTTTAATTTTTTTTAACTGTTCCTTAAAAAATCTATCTGGTATTATTACATTAAACATATTTTTTAATCCAGTAGTACCAGCCCCATCTTGCATGGCTGATTTTTTCCTCCAAACAACTGAGCTGGGAATTTTTTTTTCAAACGTTTTACGTAAAATCCACTTACCAAATTTTTGACCCATTTCATTCCTGACATTATGATCTACTGGTAAAGATTTTGCAAAATTCAGCATTTCGTTACTAAGAAATGGAGACTCGATTGTGATTTTTAATGATTTTCCAATTTTTTGCGTGGGAAAATGCATTATCTTCCATATTCGTTTTAAATTATCTTTAATCTCATTTTTATTCATTTTTAGAAAAAAATTATAACCAGCAAATAGTTCATCAGCACCATCACCTGTGATAATTGATGTATGTCCTTCTTTTTTTGCAGCTTGTATTGATAAATACATAACTATCGAATTTCTAATTTCTATATCGTTAAAAACCCGTAAAATTTTAATTGTTTCATTTATGGCTGTGAGTAACTCTTCATGCTCTACCATTTTAATTGTTAAAGGTAATTCAAATTTTTTAGAAATCAGTTGACAAAATGTTAGATCTGTTCCAAAAAATTCTTTTGAAATTATACTGATGGCACTGGTTTTTCTTGACTGAAGAAAAAATGCTAGAATACTACTATCAAGTCCTCCCGATAGTGAAATGCAGGGTGATTTGCATTCTGAAACAGATTTTTCCAAAATTTCGTATAATGTCTTGAATTTATTGTTCAATATGTTTACTGATAATGAATCAATAAAGATATTTTGAAGTATGTATTAATAGCAAAATATCATTATTATTCACTGTGTTCTGTTTGTTAATCATGTATTACATTTAAATAATTAATTAAGTAAATTTTATAATGCTATTACCTGCTGAAATAGAATCAAAGTCTCTGATTCCTGCATTACGTGCAATCTTGGCTAAGGATCTTGCAAATAATTATCACATTCGTGAAGATGAAATATCAAAAATGTTAGGTGTAACTCAAGCTGCAATTAGTAATTATATTCGTGGGACACGCGGTGACCCAAAACTGATTGAAAAGCTTCTAGAAGATAAACAAGTTGCTGAAATGCTTGATGATATTAGTGACAGTTTATCATCTGATAAAGCATATACCCCTTCGAATCTGTCAAAATTTATTGGTTTGTGTAATTACATAAAATCAAGTTTACTGATCTGTGATATCCATCATAATTTAGAAACTGATATTGATGATGAGATTTGCAAAGAGTGTGAAAATATGCTTTTGAAAGGTCCAGGAAGCGTCTTTTAATTAATTTTTTTAATAATAATCTCTATTGTTGAAATCATATAACCATCTTCTGTAATATCACTATCAACAATAATTTTTTCAGTTTTTGATTTTCCTTTTAATATATTTTCTGTAATTATATTAGCCACAGCAACTGTATTAGGACAAGTTTCTCCCTTTCCTTTGATACTAATTTCATCAGTATTTCCTAATATAGATAGTACCTCTAATGCAGTTATCATAACAGGTTCATTATTTACTAAAAATGGTGTTTCGTTGAATTTGTTTGTTGATTCTTGCGTTTTGATGTAATCCATCATGTATGTTTACAAGAATTTTTTAGTTCTTTTAAATTTTATAGACGATTCGTCTATTCGAATTGATCTAATGAAATATTCTGGAAGTCCCCATTAGGTAATGTTCTTTTAATTATAATTGGTATTACTCTCTTGTTTAATTCTTCCATTGCAATTTCAAGCGATGTTGTTGCATTTTTTGGGATTTCGATGAAGCTTGGGGCACCATGTGATAATTGAAGTGCACGAGCTCCCATTATACGTGCTTTTTCAAACCTAGTTAACGTGGGTGGCCCAGTACTTACTGGACCTTTTTTATTAATAATTTCTACTGGTTCATGTATAGGGTCATGCGCTATTATCTCCCGGTTTTTAATCACTTCACATTCTTTATCAATTATTATCTGATCTTTTTCCGATATCTTATCGTCTTTAGTTACTTCACTTTCACGTAGTTTTCTATATGCCTCGGTGAGTTTAGAATCATCATCGCTTGGCATAACGCTTGGCATAACAAAATCCATCAATGCGGTTATATATTCTACTAGTTAGATGATAGAAAATGTCTTCTGATTCTGTTTCTATCATTAATATTTTTTTAGAGATAAAAGGAAAGGCAAGAATTTCATGCCAATTAAAACGACATCTTTCCCCTAGAACTATAGGATTGATTACAAGATCAATGCCAATACATGATAATGTACATCGTATGAACAAATCAGTTGTATACATTAAAACAAACATCGATTCTGGTATGGAACGTAAAAAAACTGATTTTAAGAAAGGTGATATAGCATATTTTCCAACTGGCGGATGCATTTGTTTTTTTCTTAACGATGTGTTAGATGGACAACCGATGACGCCAATTGGTAAATTGCTTTCTAGTATTGAAAACCTAAAGGATGTAAAAACTGGGGATATTTTGACACTCTATTCTGAAACCGTTTGATAAATATGATGGCCACTAAAACCACCAACTCTTTTCACAATTCCCTTATCAAGTGATTTTTGTAGGAATGAGTTTGCTGTAGAAATTTTAACTGATGTATTTCTTGCTAAATCATGTGCAGTAATTACATTAGTACTTTTGATATATTTTAGAGCTTGGGATTCATCAATTAAAACAGAAATCTCAGTCTTTGAGTCCTCACTTTTAGATTTTTTTCCTTTTTTTTGCTCTGCATCTTTTTTTTGTTGTGCTCTTTCTTTTTGTGCAGGTGATTTATTCTTTGATCCACCCATTTAATTTTAAATCATAATTCCTCTTTATAAACGAACAATTGTAAAATGATTTGTTTATTAATTATTTAATTATAAAAATCATTGATGGGAATTATTGCAAAGGGTGGAAAATGTCATGTTTCAGGGTGTGATGATGTTGGAGTACGCTCGATTAGTACTGCCAAAGTTGAAAATGCTGGATTAGATGTTTCATCTAGTGGGAAAAAATCAGTTCTTTGTAAGACACATTACAAAGAATGGAAAAAAGAAACTAAGGATGACAGATCATTAGAACGTGCAAGATATGATAAATTTTAAGAAAACCTAATACATAGAGAAAATGTGTATTAATTGTGCCAGTAAGAAAAAAGGGTAAACATGTGAGACGGGCTGATCAAAAAGCAACACGTCGTCGAGAGAAGCAAAAAAAACGCAGGTAATTAATCCAAATTAATGTTACTTTCTTTTAACAATTTTGCAAATTTGTCTGGAACCTTGATTACATCTGATTGTAATGTTTTGAAATATTTATCAAGTTTTTTATAGAGTCTTTTGTGTTTTCTTGGCTTTTGATTACTTAGAGCATACAGGGCAAGAATTGGAAA
Organism: Candidatus Nitrosopelagicus sp.; assembly: GCA_046583565.1. Taxonomy (GTDB): domain Archaea; phylum Thermoproteota; class Nitrososphaeria; order Nitrososphaerales; family Nitrosopumilaceae; genus Nitrosopelagicus. The sequence goes on from JAYGCB010000002.1 coordinate 6,725, forward strand.
AGCGATTGTTGCATCTGCATAAATTGTTACTAAATCATTATGTGAATCTTGAACTTTGCCCCAGCTTTTACCTTCCTGTAAAGTTGCACCAGAAAGACCACCTGTATCAGGTCTCGCATCAGTAATCTGAATAATGTAATCTTGGCCACCATGGCCTTTTCTTAATATTTGATCAAGCAATGGACCGGTTTGCTGCGCTGTGTTTTTTGGAACGCCACCACCCAATTCAAGAATTCCAGACTTTTTTGAATTGTAAACTATCGCAGCTTGCTCTAAAATTTCGCGAACAAAATCTAAGTTAAATTGCTTATTTTTTAATCTATGAACTGCTAGATTTAACGCAAGTGAAGAATCTTTTATTGTTGAGACATAAACTGGGACATCATATTCGTATGCAGATGCTACAAAACTTTTTTCAGGAAATTTAGCTTTTTCCTTGGTAATTTTTCCTAGTACATTACAAAATTCAGCAGTTGTAAATGATTCGTTAACAAATTTTTCTTTAAATATTTTTTGAATTACTTGATCTTGTATTTCCAATGTTTCATAATATTTTACGAAGATATCTCTAATACGTACAATTTCCTTTTCATAGAGCACATTATCATCTACATCATAATGACCTTGTTTTACAGGAAGCCCCCATGCAAAGTGATCTTCATGATAAACATTAGCACCAGTTGTTATAATCCAGTCAATAAACCCTTTTTCAATAAGTGTTTTAACGATTCCGCCAAAACCAACTGGCGTCATTGCTCCAGCCATAGTTAGGCAAATTGTAGTGTCATTCTCTATCATTTTTGCAAAAAGTTTTGACGCTTCACCTAGTTGTCGTCCATTAAAACCAGTTGAAGCATAAACGTCCACCAGATCTTCAATTGTCATATTTGAATTTAGTTTGATGTGTGGAATATCTCTACCTTCAAAATTATGATGATCCATAAAATCAATTTAAAGTACATAAATAAACTTGTTTTGTGATGTCAAGCAGATTTTATCATCGTAAACTAGCTAAAGAAGACGAAAAACCGCTTTGCTCATCATGTAACCAAATTTCACTTTATTATTGTACTATGAATGATGAATATTATTGTGGTAATCATATTTTAGGACATGATGAAAATGAATAATTAAACAATTTTTTAAAGACAAAAATTATAGTTTATCAATGGAAAAACCTGATCATAATTTAAGAATTGAAAAAATTGCAGAAATAATTACCTTTGATAACATATCAATTGATGAGCAGGATCAAAACAAACTCAAAAAGTATCATGATCTTGCTAAAGTGAATTATGGTCTTGACGATGATGATGCTATAGAGTTGGTTAATGAGGCATTTTTATACTTAAAACTAAAAGAAGGAATTGATATTGATCCGTTAACAAAGGGTGATCAATTTGGTGCTGGTTTTAGTTAGTGACATAAACATTCGTCAATTGTTTACATCACATTGTCTATAACTGATAACATAATTTCAAGAAAATTTTAAAAAATTTAATCACCAAGTATTATCTTAGAATAATTTTTGTAGTTAATGACCTATTTTATTTCTTGAAAAGCATTTTTGTAAGTATTTGGGTTTTTTTCCAGATCTGATTTTATAGTTGCTTTTGAAAAACCATGTACTTTTCTAATATGTTCTACAATATCTTTACAAACTGTTTTACAACTCTTACACATGTATTTCATATCTATTATGATATATTCCCATATAGATACCCATGCATAAAATCGCTAAGACCAACGTTCAGGAACTAGCTAACTTTTGTATTATATTGCTAAAATTAATCAAATCCTAACATATGATTGTGAAGAATTTACCATTTAATTTCTAGCTAAATCTACTTAATGAAATATAAGACGTATAAGATATCTATTTCACGTGAAAACAAACAATATACAAAAATTCTTGGTAAATGAGAAAAAAACTGAAGAAGAAAATGAAAAAAAGCTAGGCATTAATGAGTTAATGGATAATTGATATCTGAAAAATTGAATAAAAAATCTTAACTTCTTAGAGATTATCTGCTAAAATTTAACAATAATCACATTTTCATAATATTATGAATGATAAGGAAAAAATTGACATTCAACGCAGAATAGATTTTATCTCATCTCAAATTAGAGAGAATAGAATAGAACATGAAATACTTTCGAGGGAACTTAAAAAGATGTTAAAGGAGTTTGAGAAAAGGCGATAAAATTAAAGTAACTGCTATTATCTCAGAATGTTATGAGTACGGATTCAATTCAAAAGACTTTAGATATTATTGATGATTTGATTGAATTTTGGCAACAACGTCACGCCGAAAAGGTAAGTGATACCAGTCAATTCATCAAGGATTTAGAAAAAATTAAAGCATCATTAATTTCTTAGTATGATTTAGATTGAATTACACTTGTGCAATTTGTCATAAGAAGCTTGATTCAGAAGAATTATTACAAAAACATAAGGAATCTCACTACAAATTTATGGATGACTGGTATTATTTGAAAAATGACAGATAAGAAAAAAATCAAAGAATGTAATGGCAAGTATTGGTTTACCTGTACTAGATGTTTAGAACTTCTTGTAGAAGATTTGCGTGATATTATTAGACGGCCTAAAGATAATTAAAAAAAAATTAATGAATTAGTATTATCTTAGAATATTATGTCTGATAAATTTGAAAAATGTCCTGTCTGTCATAAGCAAATGTTATCACATGACCTAGCTCAAGTTAATCAATGTATGAAGGATTTTATCAAAAAATTATGTGGCGAAACACAGTTTGACACTTGGGAAATGTCAATTTCAATGAAGTCGATTAATCAATGTATGAAGGATTTTATCAAAAAATCATGTGGCAAAACTTTCTTTGACACTTGGGAAGTCAAAACGTAGCTAAATTCTTTTTTACTCTCTAAATCTTGTGTTCGTAGAATTTCAATTATCCATTAACTCTTTAATGCCTAACATTTTTGCATTTTCTTCTTCAGTTTTTTGCTTATTTACCAAGAACTTTTGTATTTTGTTTGTTTTCACATGAGATAGATACCTTGTACGTAATATATTTCGTGATTTTGCGGTACCTAAATTACATGATCTTCCAGAATAAACGAAATTACTGATTTAATATTTTTTAATCATCTTTAGGTCGTCTAACAATATCACGCAAATCTTCTACAAGAAGTCGTAAACATCTGGTGCAGGTAAACCAATACTTGCCATTACATTCTTCCGTTTTTTTCATATCTTGCCTCAGGAATTATTGATTTAATATTTTTTTGATCTCTTCTAACTTTTGATCAATTATTGTATCCTCAGGGTTATCTTGAAACCTAATGATTGCAATAATTTCATCAAGTATTTGTAAAGCTTCTGCGATGTTTTTCCTATAAGATTCGATTTTTTCTTGCTCAGCTTCTGTCATTTTCAAGCCTGTCTGATTAATTCAGAAAGTTGCTTGGTCTTTCCCTCAGGCAGCTCTGTTATCCCGCCAATCAAGCTGTCGGTGATAACTCCCTTGGTCGCAAGCACTTTGGCAGCCATCAACGAAGTTTTCCCAGCCATACAGACCAGCAACGGTTTGCCGTCACCTTCCAGGTCCTTGCTTAGCGCTTCTGGAATTTGCCGAGTTGTCAGCAGTTCCTGCGCAGTTCTTGCATCCGGCACAGAAATCTTGCTCTTGTCGATGCCTAGAGACTTGGCAATTAGCTCTATTCCTTGTTCCAGTGGAGTATACTGAGCATGAATCCAGATTACTCTATCATAGTTGCCTGCGTTTGCTTCCTGCAGGGATACCTGCATAGGACCTTCCTGTCCAATCGATGCCAGATTCTTTTTGTACTTTTCAATTCCGTCACAAATCATTACGACAAACTTTCCACCGCCTTCGGAGCTTGCCTTCTGCAAGGCTGCATAAAGTTCAAGGGCGCTGCTTTCGCCTATGTCGTGGCCTTTCTCTACAAAAAACTTTAGAAGAAGTTTTGCCTGCTCCCAATCCATTTCTTGCTCTGCAGCATAAATCTCAGGCTCGTATAACGTCAAGCCATCTGCATTGGCTTTTGTCCTAATTCCTGCAACGTCTTGATTGG
>JAYGCB010000003.1:0-3887 GCA_046583565.1 Candidatus Nitrosopelagicus sp.
TAACATAATGAGTTAATTGTCATTCAACCATGCTTGTATAATCCCACTGTAGAAACACCAACTATTATTATTCCTAGTAATGTACCAATAGATTCCCAAAGCATTAACAAACGTTGTCTTACTGAGGTTAAAATTGATATAGGTCTCGAAAGTAAACACAAACAAAATTCATAACGAGATCTCATAGATTACCCAGAACCAGTTATCGTATAGATTTTAACATTGGTTCAGGGCAAAACATTCCTCTTACGTCTAGTTTTTTTCCAGATTCTGAAATTTCAATCACATCATATACCAACGAAGGAATTTTTTTCTTGTAATATGCAATGCCAAAGCCAAAGATTACAACATTACTGACAATAAGAAAAATTGACTGGTGACCAAGCTCAAATGGGTTTAGATTTTCTGTAAACATGCCAAAATATGAAGAAAATAACGCAGGAAAGATAATAGGTGTAAGAGTGAATAAGACAACTATAAGAGTACAAAAAAAAGATACGTAAGAAATTTTAAGAGAGTTTTTGGCACTACTCATTTAATACAATTGATAGGCGCGTTTATTAAAATTTGGAGATTACGCCTAAGATTGTATAACTAAATTAGATTTATCCTATACGATTTTAGCTTCGCCTATTGAATGGATAGAATCAAAAGACCATCTTTAACATGTTTCCCAAATTACGTTCTCGAAATAGATGGTAATCATATCCTTCAAAATTTATTTTTCTAGAGATTCTCTTTAGTGCAGCTACAGACATTCTGTAAAAGATATTCCAAAATATGCTTTCAGGGCTAATCATATAAAATTTGTAAAGCAATCTGATAGCCCATGATGCTCGTGGATAAAACTGTGAAGTGTATTTGTCTATGAAAAAGGCTGAGTTTTGAATCTTGTATCTTATGTGTTCTAGTGCCTCTTTGGGTTGTAGATATCCAGTGTTTTCGATGGTTATTTTATGGTGTTTCATTGCAGCAATTACACTGTCCAATTTATTCTCAGAATAAATCAGATTAGTTGATCTGCCAATGGTGGATTGTACGTGGGAGTCACTGCCTGCAACTACATGCAAGGCTTCGTCCTTTGCAAATTTTTTTGCCCTAAGATTCGAATACACATCCACATTACAGCTATTAAATACTTCAAATAAATCACAATAGATTGAATCATCTCGCAATGCATCCATTAAGCTAAATGGATGAGGCGCAATAGTAACAGCATCCTGTTTTTTCGCCTCGTCTAATATTTCACGCAATGAAAGCCCCGGTTTGATAGCATGATCAATTCCATAGACTAGCACATGTGATTCATTATTTGTTGTAACTTCTTCTGCTGTATACACCTTTAATGCATCAAATTTCTGATGATTATTTTTATATTCAAGCATCTGCCTGTGTCCATCAATAGTATTATGGTTGGTAACAAAAAGTACATCAAGTCCCGCTAGATGTGCTTGTTCTAACTGCTGAGGAATTGTGACACTGCAATCATGAATTGGTTCCAGAGAACCCACATGTCCATTAGAAAAAATGTTATGGCAATGCAGTTCTGCTTTTAATGATTTCATAATGTACATTGATTTTAGACGTAATAATTATTTATAATCACCGAAACAGATCGTCATGTTCTGAACGTAATAGTTTCTGAATTTTTGCATCAGAGAGGTTAAAGTTGTAATTTCGTACTATCGCAATTGGACATTTTTCAACTTTTCCCATAACAAGTTCAGATGCCGAGCAAATTTCATCAGCAATTGCTATAGCCGTCACTTGCATGATCTTCCCAAATGTATCTGGCTTACCGTTATAATCTAAGACAGGTTCTAGACCAGCAATTCCTATTGCAACGTTTGTCTGACCCAATCTAAACGGTCTCCCAAATGTATCAGAAATTATCACAGCTATATTTTTTCCAGTTTTTTGTTCAATTTTGCCTTTCAACAAGTTAGCTGACTGATCAGGATTATCAGGCAGCAGTGTAGCATAACCGTCTTGCACATTGCTTTCATCAATACCAGCATTAGCGCAAACGAATCCATGCTTGGTTTCAACTATAATTATACCATTTTCCATTCTTACAATCCTTTTACTTTCTGAAAGTATCAATTCCACTAATCTTGGATCCTTACCATACGAGCTGGCTATACCATTAGCAAGAAGTGAAGGGTTAACTGATGATAAACTTAGAATGCGACCATCATTCTTGGAAACTATTTTTTGAGAAAAAACAAGTATATCACCATCGTTAACTTCTGATGATTCTAAGATCAAATCTACAAGGTCGTCATCAGGCTCGATTTCTTTTTGAATTTTTACTGGAATAATTTCTAGTGTCACTCTATTTGTTTTGAACACATATCGTTAAAACATTTAGATTAGTTACACGGATGTCTGTAATTCCAGTTCTAGGTTATAATGTGAGTTAATCAGACCGACAATTTTTGATAGATCCTTTTCATCTAGAGTTACCGTAGCTAAATCCTTCACTAAATCTTGAGCACGAAAAGCTATTCCAAAACCAGTAATATCAAAAAGCTTGATATCATTTGCGCCATCAACTACTGCTATAATATTTTCTTTTTTCTCATCCCATTCTCTGATTTTAATCATAGCTGATTTCGCCTTATCTGCATCAACACTTACAATAACGTCGTCAAGCTTATCATCCTTAAAGACAAGTTCGTTGCTATACACAAAATCAAGACCCAATTCTTTTTTTAATCTGTCAGTGATAATAGTAAAACCACCTGAAACTGCCATTAGTTTCCATCCAGCATCTTTTAGTGCACGGCATGCTTCTTTGGCACCAGTCATTATTGGTAAAGAATTTGCAATTTGAATGCATGTATCATAGTCTATACCGTTAAGAAGTTGAACACGTTCTTTGAGACCGTCCACCCAATCAATCTTTCCTTCTAAACCTTTTTTCGTAATTTCCCAGATTTCTTTTTCCTTATTCACCTTTTCAGCCAAAATAGGAAGGTATTCAGCATCGTATAAAACGCCTTCAACATCAAAAATTGCTAGCAATTATTTTCCAAGTTTCAAACCCATCAATATTAAGCTTAACTAGGAATTATAGATCGCATAGTTACCATTAAATCAGATAATATTTCAGGATATTCGATGTCAGATGAACTTCACTTCAAATTTGAAGTAGAAATAAAATCCGTAGATAAAAGACAAACATTGTCTAAGGAAGTTAAAGAAGAACTAAAGGAATCAGGTATGATGGATGAAAAAGGTAAATTAAAACTGAAAGGTGTAAGCGCAAAAATGTTAAAAAGAATGAAGACCGAATATGTAGATTGTCCGGTTCTTAAGAAAGAGGTTCAATTCATTCCATGTTTCGTTTGTCCTAACTTTCAAAGTAGGGTGATGGGTAAAGTTTTGTGTAAAGGCGATAGCCTGAATTGACTTTCTTATCATTCCCTAAGGCCATAAAATTAATACAAAAGATTGGAAAAAAATACAATTTAGGATATGGTGCAAGTGAGGCTGCGATAAAGGCTGAGTGGATAAAATTCACAAAGACAAAAAACTTTGAAGCATACAAAAAGATGATCCCTAAACGCCCTGACATTTATTATAAAAAAGAAAACGTGCTGAAAAAATTAAAAGAAATTAAAAAAAGTGTGATTAAGAAAAATATGGCTAAAAAACTAGATGTAAAACGCAAAACGAAGAATGTCAAACGTAAAACAAAAAAAGCGTTTGGAGGATACTCTATAAATTTTAAAAATAGAAAAGAAACAATAGAGCAAGTGTTTGGTAAAGCTGACATTCCTCCAAGCCTGATGACAAAAAAACTTTGGAATTTTATTAAGGCAAAGGGACTCGGCCACAAGTAATCAAACTAATAAACACTAGAAAAGCTCATTATGCTGATT
>JAYGCB010000004.1:0-19208 GCA_046583565.1 Candidatus Nitrosopelagicus sp.
TTGATGTTTATTGCAAAGTTTTCCAATTTTTAATTGTGAGTGTAACAGATCCTTTTGCCAATGTGCATTATTCAGCCTACAGTCCAAACTGCCACAAAACACATCTCCCGTCATGTAGTAAAAAACAGCCTGCAGCAAATACCCCTCAGCTATTTTTGAAAGTCTTTTGTCATGGTAATCCAAAAACTTTCCAGCATAGTTTTTTTTAATATCCTGTATGTCTAGTCCCTGCGTTTTGCATTTCATAGCATCAAAATAATACTCTCTGGGTCTGGCAGGTGCCTCGATCATTCCTGTTGTAGATATAATGGCTGGATTAGAGCAAATTACTGTTCTTCCATGATATCTGCTATCAGCAGTATCATAAGTGCAGGTAAGCTTGTTTGTAAAAACAATATGCAAGTTATTTGGGTTCGAGTCATTTTCTGTTATAACATTGTAAATAATATTTTGAACCTCAAATCCATCATACATGACAACATCTTCAATTCTTCCGGCATCCTCAACCATGATTGTTTTTTCCATCAGTTTGGTATCTTTGCAAACATTTTTCTCAAAATCAATTTCCTGTTTGTTCGGCAGGTGTTTTTTGAAGGGCATTTTAGGATCAAAAATCCTACAGCCAGAAATCCTCTCCATCGTTTTTCCATCCAAGTTATTAAAAATACATTTCTTAATTTCTACATCAGCGTGAAAAGTTTCTAAAAGGAAATTTTTTAGACTAGAAATTTGTATTTCCTGAACTGCAGGCTCGTCATACAGAAAAATTTTAGAAATTTTCAATCAGATTTTTTTGGAATTTTACGATCGTATTCTTTTATTTTTTCGTCAGTAATTTCAGCAGCCCTTTTTCCAGAATACAACATGGAACCAAAAGTTGGTCCCATTCGTGCTAGTCCATGTGTTTCCGTAACTGACATGCCAGCAATAACAAGGCCTGGAAAAACTTCGCTTGTTTTTTCAACAACATGTTCTTCTCCATTTTCAACCCACATCGGATTCATTCCCTTCCATTCTACCATATTTCTGTCAACAAGCCTCTTTACGGCAACAGAATCATGTCCCGACGCGTCAATTATCATCTTTGCTTCCAATGCAATAGGATCAACACATGTAATGTTTCTTGGTAATGCGGAAACTGGCATCCAGTTTACAACAATCCCAGCAACTCTTCCATGCCTTAAAACTAAGTCATCAAATTTTGTAAGATTCAAAAATTTTACCCCGGCATCACATGCAGCTGCAATTAGCTTTGATACAGCGTGAGGACCTGGAGTTAAGTATAGTCCGTCACCAACTTTTTTGTAAGGTATTCCAAGTTCATCCCAAATTTTTTGTGCGGGGGCTCTGACTGTAACCGGGTTCATCATAAATCCCCCTAACCAATAACCACCGCCGAGATAGTTGTTTTGTTCGATGACTAAAATTTTGTATCCCATTAACGATAATTCACGCGCAGCTGTTAGTCCGGCAGGACCAGCACCAATAATTATTACATCACATTCAGCTCTATCTTGCAAAACATCATAGAACTCTTTAGCAATAGCACGTGTTATCTCAACTTCCTTTGCGTCAGCAAAAATTTTTCCTGGTCGTTGCTCATTAACGGATTCTTGCACAAATGCACATCATTACAAGCGCTTAATAGTTTTTCTTAAGTAAAAATTAGGCAATACTAATACAAGATCATTATTCAGGCAATTAACTACATGATTATTCATTACGTTAGTCAAAATTCCTATTGTCAAAAATTTATATCCATAGTTTTATAAAATGATTGAAGATGGCACAACAGCTAAGACCATCAAAAACGGCTTCAAAAAAGCCAAAAATTGATTGGTCGCGAAGAGAGGAAGCGGATAACTTTGCCCATACGGTAAAGCTTTACCGACAGGGCAAAATTGATCATGACAGTTTTAGACGTTTCCGTCTGCAACATGGTGCATATGGTACAAGAATGACCGACGACTATGCAATGGTTAGAATTAAAATTCCTGCGGGTCAGATTTATCCTTACCAATTAGAAAAGATTGCTCAACTAAGTGAGATGTATTCAATTGGCAGCGCACATGTATCAACTAGAGAGAACATTCAACTACATTGGGTTGTTCTTGAGGACGTTTCGGAAATAATGCACGGACTTGCAGATGTTGGGCTAACATCCCGTGAGGCATGTGGCAATACAGTTAGAAATGTTATGTGTAGCCCATTGTCAGGAGTTTGTAATGATGAGGAATTTGACGCAACATCATACGCAATTGCAACTGCAAGATTTCTTCTAAGGAATCCACTAAACCAGGCGCTACCACGAAAATTCAAGTTCAATTTTTCATGCTGTGAAAAACATGGAATGACTAGGATAGCTGATGTGGGATTAATTCCTCAAATTAGAGAACTTGATGGGAAAAAGCAGCGTGGATTCAAGATATTTCTTGGCGGTGGTCTTGGAAACAAATCATTTGTAGGTCACCAGTTTGAGGATTTTACTCCTGAAGAGGATCTTTTATACACATCAATCGCCGTTCTACAAATTTTTGACAGGATGGGTAATAGAAAGAATATGGCTAGGAACAGAATGCGTTATCTTGTTGATGAAATGGGTTGGGATAAATTTCAAAACTTGATTCTAAAGCAGAGAACAATTGTTAGGGCAACACAGTCAGTCGTTGTAAGATTAAACATTAACCAGAAACCAAATGAAATTAAAAGACCTATTTCTATTTCCAGTGAAAATGGTTCAATACCTGATGGCTATGCACGGTGGTTAAAGACTACTACATACAAACAAAAACAGGAAGGGTATAGAGCTGTTTTTGTTACACTAGAATCTGGAGATTTAACTGCAAACCAACTTCGTGCTATGGCAGAAATCACTAAGGACTTTTCAGCTGAAGGTTTTGCGCGGAATGGTTTTTCACAAGATATTATACTTAGATATGTACATGAGAGTGATCTACCAAAGTTATACTCTAGACTACTTGAAGCAGGTTTAGCAAATTCAGGTTCACTAACTATGGCCTCTCCTGTTGGTTGTTCTGGTACTTCATCTTGTAATTTGGCACTTACAAACTCTCATAGGTTGGCAAAAGAGATTCAACGAAAATTCTTAGAGTTAAAACTAGATGAAGACGACGATTTAAGAGATGCAACAATTAAGATTAGTGGATGTCCCAATTCTTGTGGGCAACACGAAATTGCCACTATTGGTTTTTTTGGTGGTGGTGCAAGAGTGGGTAAAGACATGTACCCTAACTATAGTATGTCTCTGGGCGGAAGATTTGATGATAAAGCCATGCTTGGTGTTACATGTTTGAGAGTACCCGTAAAACGTACTATCCCAGTTATCTTAAAGATCATTGAACTCTTTAAGAAAAACAAACAATCTGATGACACCCTTTCTCGTTGGGTTGATAGGATTGTACATGGCAATGAATCATCGGGAATAAAATCTGTCAATGAGATGAAGAGGGTACTTTCACCCCTGGTTATTCCACCGTCGAAGTCTGATGATCCAGACTTTTACTCTGATTATGGAAGTGATACTAGTTATCACACCATTACAGGCAAAGGTGAATGTGCAGCTTGAGCAGTGAAATAACACCTCCAACTGTAGATGTGGACACGGTTAGATCAAAAATCAATGATAGTTCTGTAAGACTGATAGATGTGAGACGTGAAGAAGATTACAGCCAGGGACATATTCCTAACGCAGTAAACTTGCCACTTGCTAGTCTTTTGTCTGGCGACTCACCAGAAAGTGTTGTAAAACTATTCGAAGAGATGGGAATTGCAGATGATACCAAAGTTGTTGCTTATGATGATACGTTTGGTGCTTTAGCCTCAAGAGTGGCATGGACTCTTCAATACATAGGTCACAAAAATGTTGCACTACTTGAGGTAACTTATTCACAATGGAAGGAACTTGGTCTTAAAACAAGTACAGAAAAACCAAATATCCAACCCGCAAAACATTCACTTAACTTGAATCCTGACATTATGGCCACTGCCGAATATTTGGAAAATGCAAAGGAAAAAGACAACGTTGTTTTGATAGATAATAGGGAACGACTAAACTTTTTAGAACAACATATTCCTGGCTCAATTAACATCCCATATAGAACACTAGCAACAGATGGAAAAATTTTGAGAACAAAAGAAAGTATGAAAAACCTCTTGAAAAATAGAGGAATTCCAGAAGATGCTGAGATTATAACATATTGTGGCAGTGTTGGCACGCTATCAGGTTTAGCATACTATGCTCTCAAATCTATAGGTATTCCAAACGTAAAGCTTTACGTTAACTCGTTTAAGGAATGGAAAAAACTTGAGAAGCCTATTGGCAAACAAGAGAACGCCAGCTACTGGGATCTTTCTGCAGAATAACCTAAAATTAATTTCTAGCCAAATCGCTACGAAGTTTTTTCATAACAGAAACTTCCATGTCATCAAGTAATGCTAATATTTTTTTCTTATTATCTAGTAAAAAGTCCAACCCTTTGTCCTTCAGTCTTATTTTAAACAGCCTGATTTCTCTATGTTCTTCTAAAAAGTCGTCTATCATTTCCTGCCCACATTTTTCGGGATTGATGAATAGATTACAATACTCAATCGTTTTTTCCAGCTCCTCATCTTCAATTGTTGTTGTTATCAGCTGAATTGCTTCGGCTAGATTTTTAAGATCTTTTACTGGCTTTGGCAGAGATTTCTTTGGTATTCCCAATATACCTCTTTTTGTTGTTCCGATCTTGTTTGCCACTTCAGGAACTAAATCATATGTATCTACGATACTCCATACTTTTCTTATCTCATGTTTTATAACTAGTCCTTTTCTCATTAGTCTGTCCAAGCATTTCAATACATCTTCTTTATCCAAGAATGTAGTCCACACTATTGAACCAATTGTATGATAACCTTGACGCAGTGATTCGATTACAACTACTTCAACAATTCTTTTGAATCCTTCCTCAAGTCTTACATTCATAAAATCTTTGTCTTTCACAGCACGTTTTGCATTTTTAACATCGATTACAATTGAACGGACAAGAGCGTCAAGTGATTGAGGAACCTCGTTTAGCATAGAAAGATAGCATGATCTGTTATACCACGCCATACCAAATGTTGGATCAGAATCAATTGCCTTGTCCGCACAATCGAGCGCTTTTCCATAACTCTTGCGTTCATAAAATACCAAACTTTTAAGATTCCACGCATCTGCATTTGTTACATCAATATCTAGGACCTTATCATACGCTCTCATCGATTCTGTGTAGTCCTCCATGTGAAATCTAGCATAGCCTAACTTCAAAAGCGCATCAACATCATTTGGATCTATTCTTAAAATCATCTGGAATGCATGAGAAGCATCTTCAAGTTTCAAATCAGCCATAAGATTAATGCCCTTGCTGAACAGTTTTTTACGGTTAAAGTCTACATCGGTCAGACTTGTCTCGTCTTTTTTAACAAGTTTACCCTTGGTTGATTTGAGAGAATTAGATGGTTTTTTGAGTGGCTTTTTTTCTTCTGGGTTTTTATTGATTGTATCAATCTTGTCAGATGACTTGGATTCTTTTCCCATCATTTTTTTCTTTCTTAGGAAAAATTCTGGAATATCGTTTGTATTATCAGATTCATCTGAGAATTCGTTCATTATATTTCCAATATGGTGATATGTCTAGATAAATACTCTTTGTTAATAATCAAAATTTTCACTTTTTACGCTGAAAAATATAAAAATACTTCAACTTAACAAGGTCAATATTGTCTAAAAAAATCGAAGTGTCAGGTCCATCACCATTCGGATCATCCTCTGGCGTTTTCGAGGCTGAAATTTTTATAACTGCAAACAAGCCTTCAGATGATAATATTAGTAATCAAACATTTGATTCATTATGGAAAGATACTTTTCACCTCACGGCAAGTAATGGCGCTTTTTTTGAAATCCTAGGAAGTGATAGCAATCCTATTCCTGATAATGTGTTTAAGCATGATTCAGTTTGGATTATAGTTAAAGATCAATTTTCTCCCTCGCATGTTTCGTTTGAATTTAATATTTCTAAAAAAGTTGAGAATATAGAATCAACTGACACTACCTCAGAACCATCCATAAGCAAAAAACGGATTTCATTACCTCCTAGACCTGGTCCACGTGGTTACATTGGTCCACCTGGTGAGAAGGGAAGATCTGGTGGTAGTGGTGCCCTTGGCGATAAAGGTGACAGAGGTGACAAGGGTCCTGTTGGCAACCAAGGCGATAAGGGTGACAAGGGTTCTACTGGTGACAAAGGAGACAAAGGTATTACCGGATCAGCTGGTGATAAAGGCAAAACAGGAGAAACAGGCCCTCCTGGCATTCAGGGTGATAAAGGAATTCAGGGACCTAATGGTGACAAAGGAGACAAAGGTCTTACCGGACCAATCGGTAACAAAGGTCCTCAGGGTCCTCAAGGTCCACCCGGTGACAAAGGTCTGACTGGAATTCCTGGACCACAAGGTGAAAAAGGAGTTCGTGGTCCACTTGGTCCACAAGGCGAACGTGGTCCTCCAGGCAAATCTGGTCCAACAGGTCCTCCCGGTCCACAAGGAGTTCAAGGTCCTCAAGGTGCCCCTGGAATTACTGGTCCTACAGGACCAGCTGGTGAAATGGGTCCGCCTGGTGATAAGGGTGAAGTTGGTCCTCCCGGTCCACGAGGTCCACCAGGTACACCTGGCGAAAGTGGAACTGCCGGAGGAATGTCTGACGAAGGAAAAACATTGATCAAAGATCTATTAGAATTATTAGCATCTAAAAACATCATCACCACTGAAGAGCAAATTAAGCTTTCTAGTTATCTGTACTAGGCGAAATTAAGATGAGCGAAACACCGAATAAAATAGAATTTAAAATGTTGGATCACGAAAGATTAGAAAATGATTTTGTTTCATTTAAGCTTGAAGATGGAACCATTGTAAAAGTTAAAGTTGATTTAGATAGAGTTGGAATCGCCATAAATTTTACAAATCCTGACGGCACACCACATTATGCAATCAACACTTCAGTCAAATTATCTATTATACCAAAAAACAAAAAATTTTCAGTTGAAAAAAAATCAGTTAAAGGAAAACAAAGTTCCCCTCCAAACCAAATGTTTAGTTGAATTTTGATATTTATCTGGTTTTTATGATGGTTAAAACATCCTCATCTTGCAGTATATGATTTAATCCAACCCTCTGCCCACCGAATTTTACACTTTTACCCCAAACAAGCGCATACCTAAAATCTTTACGCAATTTTCTATGTAAATTATTGCATACGTCTAAAACAGAATTTCCATTCCTGATAATTAATGGTTCTTTGTAATCTGTTTTACCACCCTTTGGGCGCATATAAATTCTGATAAACTGTAACTCATCATATATTCGGTCCCTTAATTCTTCAATATTGATATTCGCATCCGCGGAAACTGGAATAAATTCACTCTTAATCTTTTTTGACGCTTTTTTAAGAAATTTTTCATTAACTAAATCAATTTTATTTAAAACCGTAATTGATTTTGTATATGTTCTATTACCCGTAATGAGATCAACTAATTGCTCAGAATCAATATCCTCACGAATTACAACTCTTGCGCTTGTATATCCATAAACATTAAGAATATCTTTGAGAAGTTTTTCTGACATTTTTTTTAATTTAACTTGCTGGGCAATTGCAATTCCACCGGTTGTGGATTTTTCAATTACTATATTGGGAGGCTTTTGATTTAATCTAAGACCGATATTTGATAATTCCTTCGTTAAAACATCTTCGTGATATGGTTGAAAGACATCAAGAACTAACAGTACAATATCAGCACTTCTTGCTACTGACAAAATTCTTTTTCCAAGACCTCTACCACTTGACGCTCCCTTAATAATTCCCGGAAGATCAAGCATCTGAATTTTTGCACCTCGGTATTCTAAAACTCCAGGAACAACTGTCGTGGTAGTAAACAGAAATGCACCTACAGACGATTTTGAGCCCGTTAGCCTGTTAAGTAATGTTGATTTTCCAACACTAGGAAGTCCAATAAAAACAACCGTTGCATCTCCACTCCTTTTTACATCAAATCCATCTGATTTTTTAGCACTTTTTTTGATTTGAATTGTTTCCTGTTCTCTTTTCAGTTTTGCAATTTTTGCCTTTAACAGTCCAATGTGATGTTCAGTTGCCTTGTTAAGCTGTGTTCTTGCAATCTCATCCTGAATAGCTTTAATCTTTTCAGGCACACCCATGATCTATCCGCTGGCGTTTCAGTTATTATGCGCTATGATTCAAAAATATTACTTGAAAAAAAAGACATTTGCAATTGATATTGATGGAACAATCACTTTGAATGGTATGGGAACAATTCATCTCGAGGCATTGTCAAGACTACGCTCTTTGAAGGATGAGGGTCATAATGTTGTTCTCGTAACTGGAAGATCTTCTGTAGAGGGATATCTTCTTTCAATATTTGGCGGATTAACACATTTGGCTGTCGGTGAAAATGGTGGTTGCATAACTTTTGGTGATAAAATTCAACATAAGATGCTTGGAAATAAGGGTGAATGCATTCACGCTCTTGCAACTATTCAATCAAGAATAGATATAGAAATAAAAGAAAAACCTGTTTTTCCTAGAATGACAGAGGTTGTGTTAGAACGAACCTTTGAGATCGATAAAGCCCAAAAAATAATAGATATAGAGAATCTTAATGTGGTTTTAGCTGATAGTGGCTATGCTTATCACATAAATTCCAAAAGTGTTAACAAAGGCTCTGGATTTTTAGAGGCGATAAAAATTCTCGGTGTAGATTTGGAGGATGTGATTGCTATAGGTGATAGTGAAACTGACGTTCCTCTGTTTAAAATAGTGAAAAATAGTATTGCTGTCTCAAATTCCACTGAAAATCTAAAAAAAATAGCTAAAATTGTTACAACCAAGAAATCAGGAGAAGGTGTTCTTGAAGGGTTAGATAGTATATTATCTGAAAGTTGATGGAGTATGGTACTTCTTAACATCATAAACCACATGAGGGAAAACATTTCAAAAATAATTTTGGAAAAGGGATATGGTGAAGTGAATTTTGTTGTAGAACCATCTAGGAGTGGTTTTGGTGACATTGCGTGCAATGTAGCATTTTTGTTAGCACAAAGTCTGAAAAAGACACCAAAAGAAATTGCTCAAGAATTTGTGGGTGCATACGACACAAGTCTAAGCAAGGAGATAGATAAAGTAGAGGCTCACCAAAGCGGTTACCTCAATTTTTTTCTTGATGCACATTCATTCAATAAAGCCGTTTTGCTAGAATCTCAGAAGGAAAATTATGGTAATATTGACATTGGGAAAAATTCTAAACTTATAGTTGAACATACATCCGTTAATCCAAACAAGGCTTTGCACATTGGTCATCTTAGAAACGTTGTGATTGGAGACGCAATTTCTAGAATTCTTTCAAAAGTAAATTATGATGTTAAGGTTTTGAACTATATTGATGATTCAGGTCTTCAGGTGGCAGACTTAATTGTGGGTTTTAAATTTGGAGGGTTTTCAGAAACTCCTCTAGCTGGGGAAAAATTTGCTAACTATTGTGGTGACACAGTTTATGTTAAAACCACTGCAAAATATGAAAGCGATAAAGAATTAGAATCTAGGCGACGCGAAATTTTAAAGGAATTGGAGGACCCAACATCTGAAACCGCAAAATTTGGAAAAATAATAACTAGAAAAGTCTTAAAAGATCAGCTTGATACAGTTTGGAATCTTGGTGCTTCATACGATTGTTTGAATTTTGAATCTCAAATCTTACATTCAAAGCTATGGGAAAAAATATTCGAGAGGATGAAATCTGAAAATCTTGTACGCCTTGAGGATGAGGGTGATAATTCAGGTTGTTGGATATTACCAATTGAAAATGAAGATGATAAGATACTTGTTAGAAGTAATGGTGTTGCGACATACGTTGCAAAGGATATACCATATGCAGCATGGAAACTTGGTATTTTAGATGACCCGTTCAATTATGTTGAATATACTTCACAGCAAGTTCATAGTCTTCATGAAACGACATTGGGTAAAAGCATGCTTACAGGATTATCTTTTGCTGCTGATAAGGTCATAACAGTTATCGACAATAGACAAACTAACCTTCAAAAAATAGTAACTAATCTAATGTCAAAATTTAAGCCAGAGAGCTCTTATGTTCATCTTGGTTATGAGGCTGTTACGTTAAGCGCTGAAACTGCAAATCTTCTTGGCAATAAAACCGATGGTAAGGATGTGCAGATGTCAGGTAGAAAAGGCCTTTACATTAATGCAGACGAAATCATAGAAAAACTTGAAAAACGTATTTATCTTGAATCAAAAGAAAGGAATAGCAGTCTAGATGATGCATCACTCAACGAGATAGCCCATGACGTTGCTATCGGAACTATAAGATATGAATTGATTAAACCTGATCTTGATAAAATTATAACCTTTGATATCAATACGTCACTAAAGCTTGAGGGAGATACTTGTAGTTACATACAATATTCATGCGTCAGAGCTGCGAGAATATTAGAAAAATCAGATAAAAAACCAGATTTTAATGCATCATTTGATCAACTGAATACTCAACATGATCTAAATCTCATCAAACAGATTGGGATGTTTGAGATTTTTGTTAATGATGCGGCCAAAAATTATTCTCCAAAAGTTATTGCCAAATATTGTTATGGTTTAGCCGTTACATTTTCCTCATTTTATGAACATGTTAAAGTTTTGAAAGCTGAAACACCAGAATTGGTTAATGCCAGATTATGTTTAGTATTATCATTCGGATTAACTTTGGAGAAGGCTCTAGATTTGTTAGGCATTACGGTGCCACAGCGCATGTAGATAGATTCTAGCCTCAGAAAATCCACTTATCTAAATTTGACATCCGATTATTACATATAACCAAATTGAGTATCTAACCTTATGGCAAAAATAAAGCAGAACAACTATGTCTTGTTCTTTTATAATGATTCAAAAAAATGGCTGGTTAAAATTTCAAAAAATGAGCAACTTCATACTCACATCGGAGTTATGAAGCATAGTGATGCGATAGGTAAAGAATTTGGTTCTAGACTTGTTACAAACAAGGACAAGTATGTCTATCTTTTTGAACCAACAATTCACGATTTTGTAATGAAGATACAACATGGTACTCAGATAGTGTATCCAAAAGATTTGGGATACATAGTTGCTAGAACAGGTCTTACCAGTGGCCAAAAAGTTGTTGAGATTGGAACAGGAAGTGGTTCATTAACATCATTTCTAGCTGGGATAGTAAAGCCACGTGGTCATGTATACACATACGATGTTGAACCTAAATTTATGAAAATAGCTGAAAAAAATATCAAAAAAGCTGGCTTGTCAAAATATATCACAATGAGCGAATTTGATTTTAAGAAGGCAAAAAAGTTACCACATTCAGAAGTTGATCTAGTTGTTGTTGATCTTGGTGATTCTTGGAATGTGGTTCCACAAGCACGAAAGATGTTGAAAGGCAGTGGAGGTTTTGTAGCAATTTGTCCTACCATGAATCAACTTGAAAAACTAGTTACCGTGCTAGTACAAAATGAATTTTCTGATATTGAATGCACCGAACAAATCCTTCGTCATATTGAAGCACGTGAAGGAAAGACAAGACATTCTTTTCGAGGAATTGGTCATACAACATATCTTGCCTATGCAAGAAAGTCGTTCTTTGATAAAAAACCTAAAAAAAAATCAAGAAACATAAAGACAAAAACTGTCAGTAAAAAGAAGGTTTATTCATCAAAAAAGTAAGTGTGTATATTGTCAAACACTATAACACCAAAACTGGTAAAAAAATTCGTACCTGTACGAAAATCATCTTCAAGAAAGGGTGATAACGGTAAAGTCCTTGTTCTTGGTGGAAGCTATATCTATCATGGAGCACCTGCCTTGGCATCTCTTGCTGCATTAAGAACAGGTGCTGATCTGGTTTACACATGCGTTCCAAAAATCAATGTGCAGTCTACTCGTGCTGTTTCACCCAATCTTATTGTAATTCCATTGGTTGATTCAAAACTCACTCGTGGTGCGGTTAACAAATTACTGGGCCAAATACCTAATGATCTAGATTCGGCTACTATAGGCATGGGTCTTTCAATTCAGGATCCTGAGGCATTAAAGCTTCTGGTTAAATCATTACTTGACAGAGATGTTAGGCTTTCACTTGATGCTACTGCATTGGTAAATTACATTCTTCCACTTTTGTCTAGGAAAAATGTAGTTGTCACTCCACATGCAGGTGAATTCAAAAAGATGTTTGGAGAGATGCCACCAGAGTCAAAAAAGGCGCGTATTACATTAGTTGAAAAATTTGCAAAAGAACATTCTGTTACGATTCTTCTAAAGGGTCCAACTGACATAATTTCTAACGGCGCAAAAACATATCTTAATCCAAAAAACACGCCTGCAATGACGGTTGGTGGGACAGGCGATATTCTTTCAGGTATTGTAGCTGGAACGCTTGCACGAAATAGAAACACGCTCGAATCTGCAGTAATTGCTGCATACTTTAATGGTCTTGCGGGGAAGATTACCCAAAAGAAACTTGGGCATCACATGACAGCAACTGATTTACTAGATAATTTACCAGATGTCATGAAATCATTTGATAAAATAAAATGAGTACCAAAAAAATTCTGCAGCATGTTGACAAAAACATGACTCTACTTATCAAAGATCTTTGTGTATTAATACGGCAACCAAGTGTTTCTGCTAAAAATCAGGGAATAAAAAAATGTGCAAGTCTTGTGAAAGATATATTAAAAAAATCTGGCATAAACGCAGAAATCTTGAGCATGAAGGATTATCCATCTATTGTATATGGAGAGGTAAAATCAAAGAAAAATCCAAACAAAACTTTATTGTTTTACAACCATTATGATGTACAACCCGTTGATCCAATTGAACTTTGGGACGAGGATCCATTTAGCGGAAAAATCAAGGGAAATAAGATCTTTGGAAGAGGTTCATCAGATGATAAGGGCGAGTTGATCACACGGATAAGAGCAGTAACATCATTTCTAAAAGTCACGGGGGATGTTCCATGTAACGTAAAATTTGTTATAGAGGGAGAGGAGGAAACTGGAAGCGCGCACATTGAAGAATATTTAAAAAAATATAGAAAGAGATTTTCATGCGATGGTATAATATGGGAATTTGGGCATGTCGATAGTAAAAATAGACCAATTATAGATCTTGGAATGAAGGGTTTACTGTACGTTGAGCTATCATTGAGAGAATCAAATATGGATTCTCATTCAAGCCTTGCCGTCCTGATTAAAAATCCCGCTTGGCGTTTAGTTGAAGCCCTAAAAACACTTCGTGATTCTTCAGGAAAAATTTTGATAAAAGATTGGTATGATGAAGTATTACAACTTAACAAATCAGATATTAAAATTCTAAAGTCTTTACCATTTGACGAGAAAGAGTTCAAAAAGGAGTATGGAATCCGTGAGTTTTTAGGAAAGAAGACTGGCCTTGAAATTAAAAAATCTCTGGCAGGTGAGCCAACATGCAATATAGCTGGAATAGTTTCAGGATATTATGGTGAAGGAGCAAAAACTGTCCTACCAGCAGAGGCACGCGCAAAAATTGATTTTAGATTAGTGCCTAACATGAGTCCAAAAAAACAAGTTATGAGATTAAAACGTCATCTAAAAGCAAAGGGGTTTGGTGACATTAAGATTAAAGTGTATCATGGTGAGGCTGCTGCAAGAACTAACCCTAAACATCCGTTTGTTTCTGATGTTACGTTAGCTGCACGCAGGTCTTTCGGAAAATACCTACTAAGTGTCTCTAGTGCTGGAACTGGTCCAATGCATGCATTTACACATATCCTAAAGGCGCCTGCTATTGCTGTTGGCTCAACATATGTATTTTCTCGGATCCATTCCCCTAACGAGTTTACGCGTATTGATCTGCTAAAAAAGACCACGAAATGCATGTGTCTTATCTTGGACAATTTTGCTAGTTCTAACTAATATTTTGTAAATATGTTATCACAATAACTTTTATTCTCCTCTAAATCCACATGATCTATGACAGCAATGTATATGCCAGGCGCAACAGCTGTTGGCATTACATATAATGGTGGTCTGGTTCTTGCAAGCGAACGTAGAATTGCTTATGGAAATTTTGTCGTTAGTAAAACTACTAAAAAGACATTTGTTATTACGTCTCATGTTGCTGCAGCATGTGCTGGACTAGTTGCTGATATGCAGATTCTTTCATTACAAGTTTCAGCACTGGCTAAGATTAGAAAAATGGAGATTAAGCGAGATGTGCCACCAAACACAATTGCAAAGATGATGTCAAATATGATGTATGAACGAAGGTTTTTCCCATTATTGACACAGGTTATAGTAGGAGGTTTAGTTGATAGCCCAGTTATATTTACTTTAGATCCACTTGGTTCAGTTTTACCTGATGATTATGCAGCTGTTGGCACGGGTGCGGAAATGGCATTAGGTATTTTGGATCAGCAATACAAAAAGGAACTAAATGAAGCGGAAGCCACTGATCTTGCTGTGAAATCCATCCGTGCTGCTATTATGAGGGATTCAGCAAGCGGTGATAACATAGATGTTTTAGTAATAGACAAGAATGGTATCAAAGAAACTACTAAAAACGTCAATTAACACTTTATCTCTTTTCTGATTTCCCAGAATTCATCTGAAATGTAATGCAAGTTTTTTATTGCTTCACCCTTGTCAATCTCGTTTATTTGCTTGCTTGACATCTTTGCCTTTCCCACAGCCAAAAATTTATGATGTGATTCTTCAATAACACAAACTATATCATCCACATCAAAATCAGAAAATTTTGTAATACCAGGTCTCATCACATTAGCTCCCTTACAGATGAATTTTACTGCACCCATGTCTACCATCACGTTTGGAAATTTTTCAAGCATTGATGTGTCATCCAAAAATGGTATAATATCTTCACCAATCTTTACCGCCGTCAGTCCCATACCGGTAATTATTATACCCTTATCATCTATATGATGAAATTTAACATTCTTTAGTTTTGGAGGTTGTATTTTCCACTGTGATCTAATTTGAGAGAGTACTTGGGAAGTTTCACTTTTAGATATTAGGTTAGACTTCAAATTTTTGTAATCTCATTTCTTATGTTAATTAAATCTCGTAAAATTGAGCTAGCAGTCTCAATTCCTCCAGCGCCACGACCAATAACAGTTTGAGTTCCTGAATGTTCAGATGTAAATGAAATTGCGTTTAAAGTTCCATCGACGCATAATGGATCATTCACAGAAATTTCTTTTGGTCCAACAACTAATTCTTTGTTACAGGATGCAATCAGCTTTACTGCACAGTTTTTAGATGCAGCAATTTTGATATCTTCTTCATCCACCTTTCTAATACCTGTTCTCTTGATATCAGGCATAGTGACTTTCATTCTCATTATCCAGTTTGCTAAAATAACTAATTTGGCAGCGGCATCAAGACCATCCAGATCAAGTGATTCATCTGCTTCGACATAACCTCTTTTTTTGGCATCGTTTAACGCGTCATTAAATGACATACCATTTGCCATGTTAGTTAGAATATAGTTTGTAGTACCATTTAGTATACCATCAAATGAAATGATCTGTTCCCCTCCCAAACTATTTTTTGCGTAATCCAAAATAGGTGTACCACCACCTACGGTTCCACTAAAACGGAACATAATGTTATTGTATTCAGCAAGTTCAAATAAAGAAGGAAATGCAAGTGCTAAAGGACCCTTGTTGACGGAAATAACATGTAAGCCTTGTTTCATCGCATTGATGATATGTGTCATTCCAGGCTCAGCATCTTTGTAATTACTTGCGGTTGCCTCAATAAGTACCTCAGCGTTTAAATTGTTAATCATATCTAATCCTGAAACATTGTTTTCTTTTTTCGAGTATTTTTTTACAGAGTTATATTTTCTTTTTGTACCAATTAATCTAGATGTATCTAAACCAGATGTATCAGTCACTCCACCTGTTTTATCGAAAACACCTACAATCTTAGGCTTAAGACCATACCTAGCATACAAATCCTCAGATCTTGATTCCAGGAGCTTAGCAAAGCTTTGACCGACAACGCCAAAACCACAGAGAATGATTCGCATTATATGATCACTCTAAATGGATTATTTAGTCTAACTTATCTAAACGCAATGATATGGAGTTTATACAATATCTTAGATTTGTTGGTTGTGGACCATCATCAAAAACATGCCCCAAATGAGCACCACATTTGTTACAATTTACCTCTATTCGTAACACGCCGTAACTAGTATCTTTTATGCACTCAATCGCATCACTATTAATCGATTTAAAAAAACTCGGCCAACCAGTCCCAGAATCAAATTTTGTTTCAGATTCAAAAAGTTCGGTATTGCAACATGAACACCTGTAAATTCCTTTGTCCTTACATTCCCAATACATTCCTGTAAATGGTCTTTCAGTATCTTTTTTCCGACACACGTTATATTGATCTGATGTTAACTCATCCTTCCATTCCTTATCTGTTTTTATAATTTTGTCAACCAATTCTTCTTTTTTCCTCAGTACGTTTTTCTGATTCAAATCTTTCTAATCCATACTGATTCAAATCAACATATTTCATAATTCTACTTAATGTTGGGTGTTTTTTGTTAATTAAATAATACATTTGCTGAGCAACCTTTCGGTAATCTGGATGACCCTGTTGAACAGTTCTTAATTCGATAAGATGCGTTGCCTCACGTAAATTGAAACGCATGTAGTATGGATAGTTATAAGCAAAATTAACAACATATTGAGCCTCTTCTGGAAATTTTCTTCTCATTTGCTGAAATAGATGTTTTGTATTATACATGCAATCCTTGAAGTCTTTTTCAATTCCCAATTCAATAATCTCCTTAGGAGTATCAAAACCATGATCAGTTGTAAGTAACTGTCTCCCAAGTGTCAATGCTCTATGCCTATGAAAATCCCTAAACATTCCAAAATTTGTTCTCAAATCAAAAGTATAATTAACCATTTCAAATGCTCTTGGTGGTCTATGTCTTCTATTTTGTCTTATTCTGCATAACCGCTGGATAATTTTCATTTTTGATTTTTTGCCTATTTTTTTAACATTTTGAAAAACTTGTTGAAATGAAAGACTAGGCGATTGTTCAAAAATCAGCGCGGTAATAATACTATTAATTGATTTTACCTCAGTTTCAAATTCAACCAGTTTAACATCGTTCCCAAGAATTGGTTTATCACGAACATAGTTTTTAGCCAAGTTAGAAGAAGTTTCCTTTACTGCTTTAAGATATTTTTGAAATGCTTTTCCATATTGATCATTTGAACGGCTAACAAATGATTTGATTGTAGTATCTAGTTCCCGTTTAATCTTTACAGCAAGCTGCTTTTCCTCAGTCAATTTAGAACTAAATAGAATTATTAAGAGATATTCAAATGCCCTACCGTTACCAGTAATTCCGACATTTGTTAAAGTGGATGCAGGCAATAAACTTCGTAACGCATCTAACGCCTTTGCCTTAGTAGCTGCACGATAAATCATGTTAGCCGATTTTATATCACTCTCATTTTTTAATAATGGAAATTTCTTTTCAACGCCATTATGATCTTTAAATTTATAATTTTCAATTGGATCATTCTCTCGTACAAGTTTCAGCATAGGCTGAATATTTTTTGCATATAAATCAAAATCTAAATTACATGCAACCAAATAATTATCAGCGAAACTAGATTTCATTAAAACAGGCTCATGGTAAAACTTGTATTTACCATTCACTTTTTTATCCCAAGAAACATATCTTGAAGATTTTTCCAAATAAGACAAACCTATTCTTCTATCTTCAATTTTTTTTACTGCAATATTTGATAACCCTTCAATTGCAATTTGTGCGCTACCTAATTCAGCTACAGAATCATCACCGTATTCAAGCAAAATACGTTTGTAAAACTCTTCGCCACGATTTTGATTTTTTAAAAACTCGTCAAGAAAAACTTTCCGCATATTTTTATCAGTTCTACTATACCGTGACATGAGAGCACCTCTATCCACCTGTTTGGGCGTTGTAATTGCAAAAACTGAGTCATTAATATTTGAAAAGTGTTTTAACAGTTTTTTTTTCTCATAGTTTGAAAATTTTTCTTTCAACATAAACTCAAAGTTTGTGATTTTAATAAATGATACAGGATAAAACACAGATTAACCCTGATCGCAAAATCGGTGTTGCTTAAGGCTACGTTCTATTTTTTTGCGTCGTTAATCTGAATCAAATCTGATGATTTTGCGCGTTGGGATTTTGTTTGCCATCTTAATAACACCTCCTTGAAATTGTTTGCGTCGTCTTCGTTTTCAGTGTACATTAGGGTTGTAATCCATCTACCTTTACCGGCTGGACCACCAATTGAGTTCATCCAAAAAGTGTCGGGCAGAGTTTTAACAGCCTTATTTTCTGGGTCACGACTCAAGTCAGTCCATCTTTTTGCAACAAATGCCAGAATCTGGCTCAGCTCATTCTTTTCAATCAATTATATCACTTTGATGGGTCATGATTTTAAAATTTCGATATCATCGCTTCATAATTGGTTAATTTCTTCTTACAAAAACAAGTAACGATTTTCACACCTTCTTGGTTATACGTATCATAAAACAATTGAATATGGCTAAGGACGAGGTAGCTATAATCGGTAAACCAGTCAGGGACATGTATGGAACTGATATGGGGAAAATACTTGGCACATTCACTGACATTGATGGCAGTATTCAGACGGTTGGTGTTGACTGTGGCTCCGAAGGTCTAAAGCAAATTCCATTTGTACAACTTGTGTTACAGGGAGAAGTTGTAATCTATATTCCTAATTGGAGATTGGAAGCACAAAAAATCTTGAGAGAAAAGGGTTTGACTCTTAGACGCCTAAAAGCGTTGATGGCTATAGTATCAGAAAATGATGAGATGAAATCTGACGCAGAACTAATTCATGAAACATACAAATCAAAATTAATGAATTTAGATAATGCTGAAGCAAAAATTAAGACTCAGCTTCTAACACGCCTAGATGAATTAGACAATCAGGCAAAAACAGTTAAAATAATTTTATTTGATGCAAGAGTTCAGTTCAAGAGTGAGGAAATCTCAGAATTAACATTCGAGTCTA
>JAYGCB010000035.1:0-2450 GCA_046583565.1 Candidatus Nitrosopelagicus sp.
TCAGTAAGAGGTGGAAGACAGGCACATCCACCTAAAGTGCAAAAAGTAATTTTTAAAAAATTGAATAAAAAAGAAAATAAGCTTGCGTTGTGTTCAGCAATCTCTGCTACAAAATCAAAGGAAATAATAGAATCTAGGGGACATAAAATTAGTAAGATAAACACATTTCCAATTGTTGTATCTGATGAAATAGAATCTGTAACAAAGACTAAAAACATGATAAAAGTCTTAGATTCTTTAAACTTGTTACAAGATGTTCGGCGTTTGGATAAACGAAAGCCACGTACTGGTAAGTCTTCACTTAGGGGAAGAGGAACAAAAATTGGCAAGAGTGTACTATTTGTAGTAGCAAAGTCAGAAAAACTATCAAAAGCTTGTAAAGGAATTCCGGGAATTGATGTTAAATTGGCTAAGGATTTAAGTGTCTTAGATTTAGCGCCTGGCGGTGTCCCAATTAGATTAACTGTATATTCAAAAAGCGCGATAGAAGAAATTGCCAGAATAAAATCTCCTCATTTAGAATTAATGGTGACTATCAAATGAAAGTATCACAAGCAAATAGAATAATTATAAATCCACATATTACAGAAAAGACATTTGAGCTGGTTGAAACCCAAAAAAGGATTTGCTTCATAGTAGAAAAAACAGCCTCAAAGACAGCTATAAAGGAAGCCATAAAAACACTTTATGAAGAAAATCCTATCAATGTTAATACCGCAAGAACTATTGTTGGGAAAAAAGCCTTTATAGAATTCGAATCTGTCGAAATGGCAAGAAATCTAGCTACTAAGATAGGAATGCTATAATATGGTTCAAAAATCCTCTTTAGATAAAATGATGGTGAAAAATATTGGTTAAGAAATTTACATATCGTGGTTTGACAAACGAGGAATTAGAAGGGCTATCCATGGAAAATATCTTAAAACTTTTTCCTGCAAGAGTCAGAAGATCTTTGACCAGAGGATTAGATGAAAATAAAAGGAAATTGGCTGAGGATATAAAGGCTTCAAAGGCTGGAAAAAATATTACTATCAGAACACATTATCGTGATCTTATCATATTACCATATATGGTAGGAGTAACCCTCAGTATTTTTTCAGGTAAAGAATTTGTTCCTGTAACCATAACATCAGAAATGATTGGTCATTATCTAGGTGAATATGTAATTACAAATAAACGCGTTAGCCATGGTGCGCCTGGAGTTGGCTCATCTAGATCAAGCTTGTATGTACCACTAAAGTGAGAAGATATGCCAGAATATCATTATGCGTTTCAAAATTTTGATCCAACAAGACATGTCCGTGCTGCATTAAGAGAAAAAACAATTTCGCATAAACATGCTAGAGAAATAGCTGTTGCAATAAAAGGGCTGAACGTAGAAAAAGCTAGAGAATATCTAATTTATGTAACACAATTAAAACGAAGTGTTCCATTTAGAAGATTTAAGAATCAAGTTGGTCATAAATCTGATCCTGGAACAATGTCTGGTAGATACCCGCAAAAGGCAGCAACAGAAGTTTTGAAATTATTAGACAATTTAGAATCAAATGCAGAGTATAAAGGAATGGATTTAGATAGACTGAAGATAATTAATGCAACTGTCCATAAGGGACGAATCCTTAAACGGTTTATCCCACGCGCACAGGGTCGTGCAACACCGAAAAATAATATCTATACACATATGGAATTAGTAGCGAAAGAGACATAAAAAAATGACACAATTAAGTAATCTAATAAAAGATAATTACAATATAATGCTACTAAACGATTATCTTAGAAAAGAAATTAAAGAGGCGGGTTTTTCACGTGTTGAAATTTCAAAGACGCCAGTCGGGACAAAAATAACATTGTTTGTTGTTAGACCAGGAATCGTCATTGGTAGAAAAGGTGGAAACATTAAGTCACTAACAGATAAACTTGAATCAGATTTTGGATTAAAAAATCCTCAGATTGCTGTTGAAGAAGTTTCAAATCCAGACTTATCACCAAGTGTCATGTGTAACAGAATGGCTGTTCATATTGAACGTGGTATTGCATTTAGAAGAGCAACAATGTGGACCATTCAACAAATAATGGATAACAATGCTATGGGAGTACAAATAACCATATCTGGAAAATTACGCGGAGACAGATCTGCTTTTGAAAAACACTCTGCAGGAATTCTTCCAAGAGCTGGCCATCATGCAAAGATAATCGTTAGCGAAGACATAGTTCACGTCAAGACCCCAATGGGTTTAATTGGTATAAGAATTAGAATTGCGATTAAAGAAAAATTCTCTCCTGAGTTTAAGTTAAATGCAGACAATAAAACTGAACCTGAAGCCTCAAGTACAGAAAAGAAAATAAGTACAGAATCAGAACAAAAGGCAAGTACAGAATCAGAACAAAAGGCAAGTACAGAATCAGAACAAAAGGCAAGTACAGAATCAGAACAAAAGGCAAGTACAGAA
>JAYGCB010000048.1:0-6211 GCA_046583565.1 Candidatus Nitrosopelagicus sp.
CATTGCAGTTTGCGTTTTCTTTCCAGCCTGATCTGTGCCCTCAAGTGCAATAATCATATTATAAAATTAATGCTTTAGGATTAAAAATCTATCAAAATTTATAACATAAAAAAAATCAGTTAATAAAATGGAACTAGTAAAGCACGTCGCTAAGGAATTTTTTAAGGAAATAGATGACAAATCTAGGGAGTTTTTTGAGTTTGTATTGCCACCAATAGATTTGTATGAAAAAAATGGCAATCTCATTGTTACGGTAGACATTCCTGGCTTTGATAAGGGTGACATTAAGGTATCAATGAATGGTAATGTGTTGTCTATTAACGCAGAAAAAAAAGATGGAAAAAATGGCAGAATCATAATGAAGCAGCGGCCACGTGTAATTGACAAGAAAATGAGGCTGCCAATTACTGTTAAAGAAGGAGAGGAGAAAGTGAATTCTGCAAAATACTCTGACGGTGTACTAATAATTGAAATCCCAATTACAAAGAAGGGAAAAAAGATCTCGTTAGATTAACGATTTCTAGATGCTACAAAAATTGCCATGATTGCCGCAGATGCAATCATTCCAATCATTCCAATGGTTTCGTTTGACTGGAACAGGAACGCAGAACCAAAAAATACAGCACCAGACAAGATGCTTCCTGACAGTAATGTGTTCGAACCCTGTTTGTTTTTTTGTTGCATGATGCGGTTCTCGTCCATGAATTTTTTTATCTCTGGTGCAATTGTTAGAGTGTCATCAAGTGTCTTTGCAAATCTTTTGAACGAATGTTTGATCTCCTCGATGTACGCGTCTTTGATCAAATTTTCCTCTTCTAGAATTTGTCTTAGAACCTTGATGAACTTGAAGTCAACCTTGTGTGTATGATAGATTCCTTCTATGATGGTTGACATTCTAAGATACAATGCAAGATGCTTTGGAAGTTTGAATGGAAACTTTGACATCGTCTTGTTGGCAAGGGTCATTAATGCCTCAACTTCCATCTCATCCGGTTTTTTGCCGTACATTGATTTTATGGACATGTTGATTCCTTGTTCTATCACTTCTCGGTTAAAGTCAGGTGCTAACATTCCAAGATCGTCCATTGCGTTTACAGTTCTTGGAGGGTTTTTTTCCACAAGAGCAAGATAGAGACGCACAAGTCGCAATCTGGTCTCGTTGTTTAGCCTTCCAACCATTCCAAAGTCGTACAGGATTAAGGTTCCATCATCCCTAACCGAGATGTTTCCTGGATGCGGGTCTGCATGGAAGATGGAATGTCGTAAAAGCATCGTAAAGAAGACCTTGTGAACGTCGATGACAAGTTTTTGCCTGTCGATTCCCTTTTTGTCAAGCTCCTCAATGTTGGTAACCTTGATTCCTGGAATGTACTCCATTGTAAGGACGTTTTTTGTTGAGTAGTCATCATGCACCTCCGGAATTACTACGTTGTCATATGCCTCCATGTTCTTTTTTATTTTTTTCAGGTTTTCAGACTCTTTGGAATAGTCCATCTCCTCATGAATAGACTCGGCAAATTGTTTCATTATAGGAATTATTGAGAATCTTAAGTTTGGGTCAACAAACTTCATAGCAAAAGGAATTATCTTCATCAAAACCTTGAGGTCTCTTTCTACTTGCTTTTCAATTCCTGGTCGCCTTACCTTAACTATCACTTGCTGTCCGTTCTTTATTGCTAGATGCACTTGGCCAAGTGATGCGCCAGATAGTGAATTTTGATCCAGCTTGTCAAACTTTTCTTCAATCTTGCCAATATCTTTCTCAATTATCGGTCTTACTTTCTCAAATGAAACAGCTGGTACGCTGTCTTGTAATTTCGATAATTCCTCTAGATATGGTTGTGGCAGGATGTCGGCACGTGACGAAAGCCACTGTCCAAACTTGATAAAGACTGGACCGAGTGAGATGCATGTGTTTAGAATTCTTTGTGCGTTTCTTTGAAATCTTTTTTCATCTATGTCTTTTCCTTCCTGTGATATCCAAAGAATACGATCTTTTCTTAGAGCTAGTATTACTGGAACTAGTTTGATGAACACATGAATTGTTCTTACAAGTATCAAGGTGTTATCCTTTCAGTTTTTTTGAAATAACGTATGATGTATAACCTACTGCTAAAGATGCAGCAAGTCCAGAGATAATTGATTGTGGTCTTTTTAACGGTGAATCTTTTTTTGTTTTGTAAATGTAAGCCCCAATTGCCAAGCCACCAATAACAGCTCCTGCTAGACCAATCAAGACTTCCGGTGCATCAATTAACAAGTGCCCTAGCGGATTTTTTCTAGGATCAACTTTGTCTAAATGAACTGTAAATTTATCATCATATTCACGGATGTGAAGGTTTCCATAACGATATTGTTTCCTTGCGCCCTTTTTATCTCCAAGTTTTGTTTCCATGGCACCTTCTAACATAAACTGTCTTAGATGCTTTGGGACTTGAATCTCCTTCATTTTGATGATCGGATATTACTGTAATTGCTTATATTTTTAGCTGGCTTCAGTCTTCGTCTCTGTCTTTATTTTTTTACTAACATATGGAATTTTCCCTTTTTTGATAAATGGAATCTTGTCTTTACTGTATAGTTTGTAACCAATTGCAATTACAAATGCTAGAAAAATTAACCCGCCTATCATAGAGCCATAATCAGTGTCATCGGCAAATGGGCTGATTGTAATGGTAGTATCATGTGTTACGGTATATTCGTCACGAACTGCATCCTTGTATGTAACTAAAATTCTAACGTCATGCTCACCAAAACTCAATGGTCCGTTAGATTCTATTGGGATGTTAAATGGAACGGGTGAATCAGGCTCTATTTCGTCGATGTACTGGGAAGACTCTTTGATGTTAGAGTCGCCTAGTGGCTGTAATTTGACAAATCCAAACAAACCATCAGCGTTTCCCTCGTTTAATATCTCGCCAATTATTGTCTTCTTTCCTGACAGTTCGATTACTTTTACTCCATAAATTGTTGGGCTGATCAAGCCGTTAATGTAAAGATCTGCAACTCTTGTTACAGTTTTTTGTTCTCCATGTCCATCAAAATAAGTAATTTTCAGGGGAGTACGCAATGGTTCGTTTTTCAAACTTTCCGGAACAAATACATTAAATGAAAACGTCTGAGCAGAATTTGGTGCAATATTTCCTATATTCCAATGATTTTGATCAAAAATTACTTTCTCTATATTTGTAGTAGATGTACTTGTGGAAGAGGTTGTTGTTGCCGTGTTTTGTAGAACTACATCAACATTTGACAAAGTAGAGGAACCGGAATTAGAAATTTCTAAAACAACATTATTGTTTGTAATTGATGTTATGATTGGTGTGATGGCTTTGAGATTCACAATGCTTTCGCCAGTAAGCTTGAAAGTAAAATTAAATGTGTCATTACGTTCTCCTGATTCCCGTAATCTTGAATAATCGATTACTACGGTAGCAGGATATATTCTGATCTTTGCATTTTCAGATATGTCAACGGAAAATGTTAATTCAAAATTACTGCCTGCTGTAGCTTTTTGTTCACTATTTGCAAAAATTGGAAGAAATTTTCCATTAGGGGAAGCAAACTCAGTTGTTAAAAACATCTGTCCCTTAATGCCTACTGCATCATTGCTTCCTATGTTAGCGAATGTCACAGTTAGCGGTACATTCTTGTCTCCAGGCCCAACTTCCATCTTAGTGGTTGAAGTTCCAAAATAAGCATCAAGGAACTTTATGCCAGTTATTTTATTATTAAAAACCCCCTGGGGTTGCGTTTCAATTTGACCAGCTGCATCAGATGCAAAAGCACCTACCAGCAAAATCATTAACAAGAAAGAAATTTTGTAATTCATACAGCAACCTCCATTGGATCCATTTGTTCACCTTCAAATGCTCGACCATCCTTGATGGTAACAATTCGATCAACGTCTCCAAACTGGGCTCTCTCATGAGTTACAACAATGAAGGTTTGTCCAAGATCCTTTGCCATGTTCTTCATTAATTGTACAATATTTCTTGCAGTAACAGAATCCAAGTTTCCCGTGGGCTCGTCTGCTAAAACTATTGTTGGATTGTTTACCAGTCCGCGCGCAATGGCAGCCCTCTGAGCCTGACCACCAGAAATTTTGTTTGCCCTTTTGAATAATTGATCTTTCAAGCCAACTTTTTCAAGAATCTCCTTTGCCTTGTTGTAGGTTGTAGAATCGAACTGTATTTGGCTAGGAAGAAGGACATTTTCTAATACCGTAAGATCAGCCAGAAGATTGGCAAACTGGAAAACAAAGCCTAGTTTTTTATTTCTGAAAGCAGAGATCTCGTTATCAGTCAAGTTACTTGTGTCAAAGCTATCTACCAAAACTTTGCCCTCCGTTGGCCTATCCAGCAATCCAATCATGTTTAGTAAGGTAGATTTTCCTGAACCAGACCTTCCTACAATCAATACAAATTCACCTTTTTTTACAGAAAATGAAACGTTATCAAGTGCCCTAACCTTGGTTTCTGCTTCCCCATAGATCTTGGTCAAATTTTCTAATTGTAATGCAATATCAGACACTTCTCATAGCCTCCACTGGTTGTTTTTTCGTAGCACGATACGAGGGATATATTGACGCAATCATGGCCAGAATGAATGCAAGGAAAGCTGTCTCACCAATTTTTTGCCAGTTATAGTTAACCTCTAGTGCCAAACTGCCCTGAAACTCCATGTTTGTTATTTTGGCATAGGTAGTGTAACCCAGACCCAATGCGGTACCGGCACCAGCACCCATTGCACCAATAATCATTCCCTGCATGATGAAAATAATCAAAATGTCCTTGCGTCTGGCACCAATGGCTCGCATAATGCCAATTTCCCTTGTTTTGCTGTTTACCAGCATCATTTGTATGGTAAGGATGGCAAATGCGGACGACCCCATTCCGAAATAGCCAATTAAATTAATCATTGCAATTCCGGATTTGAATCCTGAAAGAGTTGATTCTGCAGATTCTTCAATAGTTTCAGCCCTTAGGTTGTCATTTGGAAATGCCCGTAAGAATTGGTTTTTAATTTGTTTTGCGTCATAGGGGCTTACTGATTCTTGCAATCTAACCATAATTGATCTTGATTCACCTGACCTATCCAACATATCACGCAAAGTGTCTATGTGAATGATGACACTTCTGTCAAATCCCTGCCCGCCAGCAGTTCCAGAAATACCAGTTACAACAAATCGCTTTTTTTGGTCAATACCCCATTGATCTGTTACAGTAAGTTTTACACTATCACCAACCCGGACTGGTTGGCATTCACCCATGTCGATATCTCGTGTTGATGTTGGATCAAATCCCTCATTCATGAAAGAATCGCCTTGGGAACAACCTCCAAGATCAGATGCAACTGATTCCCCAACAACAATTGAGTTGCGCGCATAGACATATTGCCCATCACCTACCGTTTCGTGGATAGTTGATGTCCTAATGTCAGAAATGGGATCAACACCAAGAACAGGTACGTTAAACTTCTCATGTTGCTGTCCTAAAATTCTAGTCTCTGCAGTTGCCGACGCTTCTAACCTTGGCGTTGCTGCCTCAACACCCGGAATTCGTTCAAACCAATTAATTAAAACAGCGTCTGATTTTTCAATTGTGGATTTCTCTTCGTCATAAACGTAAATATCTCCAAAACGATAATCTGACATATCACGGATTATGGCATCGTAGATTCCCTGAAAAATTACAAAATTTACATTGATTACTAAAATTCCAATCGATACAGCTAGTACGGCTCCAATCAAACTTCCCTTTTTGTTCACCAGCATTCTCTTTGCCAAATGCAAGCGGTAGTCCATGTACAAAATTTAATTGTACAAAATATAAAGGATCTGTATCATGGTACTAACATATAGGACATAATTAACTATAATAATCACTAATTATAATATACTTACATTGAATCTTAACAAATTAGACAATTATGATATGAAAATTCTCGGAATTTTAACTATTAACTGTAGAACACCAGACAGGCAAATTGGAAAAAAAGTTGGCTTGTCAGGTGTGTCAGTAAAATCACGAGTAACTAAAATGGAAAGAGCGGGAGTTATTCAAAACTTTACCATGAAAATAGAACCACCATCTTTGGGGTATGGCATAATCTACTTGACAGTACCAAGTGATGATGAAGTTGGTATAGTAAAAAAGCTGAAACTAATTGGAGAACCATTTTTTGTTGTCCCATGTCTTGGTGACATAAT
>JAYGCB010000056.1:0-4143 GCA_046583565.1 Candidatus Nitrosopelagicus sp.
AAGAGGAATAAATGCTGTTTCCGCCGCAATTCGTCCTGGAATAATATCTGATAAATTGAATAATGCCATTGCTACAGGAAACTGGGGACGAGGAAGGGTTGGAGTTACACAATTACTTGATAGAACAAATTACTTGTCTACTGTAAGTCATCTAAGACGTGTACAATCACCATTGAGTAGAACTCAGCCGAACTTTGAAGCAAGGGATTTACATTCTACACACTTTGGAAGGATTTGCCCTAGTGAAACACCTGAGGGCTCTAATTGTGGACTGGTTAAGAATCTGGCTTTATCTGCAATAATTTCTGAGACGACAAAATCAGAAGATATTATTGAAAAATTATTTGAAATCGGGGTATCCCATTTTTCGGAAGTAAAACCTGATGTGCAAAGAGACGGTGCTAGAATTTTTGTTGACGGAAAATTGATAGGTTATTTCAATGATGGTGAAAACTTAGTTAAAACCTTACGTGAACTACGCAGAACATCGAAGATTCACTCACATGTTGGAATATCCCTACATCAAGAAGATCATACAGACGCTACAAAAAGACTATACATTAACTGTAATGCAGGACGTGTTTTACGACCACTTATTATAATAAAAAACGGCAAATCATCACTTACACCAGACATTCTTGATAAAATATTAAAAAATCTTCTTTCCTGGATCGACTTGGTTCGTATGGGCATAATTGAACTTGTAGATGCAAACGAAGAAGAAAACTGCTTTATCATATTTGATGAAAAGCATGCAAAAAAGGCTACTCATCTTGAAATTTTCTCTTCGGCAATTTTAGGAGCCGGTGCATCAATCATCCCATATCCTGAACATAATCAATCACCAAGAAATACCTATGAATCAGCAATGGCAAAACAGAGTCTTGGTTTTTCTACTCCAATGATGAATACCAGTACTTATGTGAGACAGCACTTTTTATTATATCCGCAAACCCCCATTGTCACAACAAAAGCTATGGGTCTTCTAGGTCTGGATAAAAGACCTGCTGGACAAAACTGTGTAGTTGCTGTATTACCATTCGATGGTTACAACATTGAAGATGCTATTGTTATAAGTAAAGCTTCAGTGGATAGAGGATTAGGACGTACATTCTTTTATAGAATTTATGAAGCAGAAGCAAAACAATATCCTGGTGGAATGCGTGATAATTTTGAAATTCCCAACCCTGACGATAATATAAGGGGTTACAAGGGCGAAAAACCATATCGTTTATTGGAAGAAGATGGAATTATTGCTGCTGCATCCAATGTTGTTGGTGGTGATATACTCATCGGTAAAACTAGCCCACCTAGATTTATGGAAGAATACCGTGAATTTGAAAGCAGTGGACCATATAGACGAGATACGTCTGTGTCTATTAGACCATCTGAAACAGGTGTTGTTGATACTGTTGTTATGACTCAGTCAAACGAGGGTGGAAAAATGTTTAAAGTTAGAGTAAGAGATTTGCGTATTCCTGAAATTGGAGACAAATTTGCTTCACGTCATGGTCAGAAAGGTGTACTGGGTCTATTGGCAAAAAGTGAAGACCTACCTTATACTGCTGATGGAATATCACCTGATGTTCTCATCAATCCTCATGCATTTCCATCAAGAATGACTGTTGGTATGATGATGGAATCAATTACTGGTAAGGCTGCTGCATTGCGAGGTAGTAAATTTGATGGTTCTGC
Source organism: Candidatus Nitrosopelagicus sp. (assembly GCA_046583565.1). Classification (GTDB taxonomy): domain Archaea; phylum Thermoproteota; class Nitrososphaeria; order Nitrososphaerales; family Nitrosopumilaceae; genus Nitrosopelagicus. Next base: position 1,696 of record JAYGCB010000056.1, read on the forward strand.
CTTTGTAGGCGAAAAATTGGATCAGGTAAAAGATACTATGAAAGCAGCAGGGTTCAAGTATTCTGGTAAGGAAATAATGTATGATGGTAGAACTGGTAAACCATTACCTGTTGAAGTTTTCATTGGAGTTGTTTATTATCAAAAATTACATCATATGGTCGCAGATAAGATACATGCACGTTCACGTGGACAAGTCCAAATGCTCACTAAACAACCAACCGAAGGTAGGGCACGTGGAGGAGGATTAAGATTTGGCGAAATGGAAAGAGATTGCATTATCGCCTATGGGGCATCTATGATTCTCAAAGATAGATTGCTTGATGAATCTGATAAAGCTGATATATTTATCTGTGAAAGATGTGGTCTTGTTGCATATCATGATGTTAAACAAAGAAGGTATGTTTGCAGAGTTTGTGGCGATAAGGGAAAAATAAGTTCTGTATCTGTTGCATATGCATTTAAGCTGCTATTGCAAGAGATGCAAAGCCTAAACATCACACCACGTTTGATGATAAAGGATAAAGTATAATGTCTATTGAAATAAAAAAATCTATTGATGGGATTAAATTTTCTGTTTGGTCTCCAAACGAAATTAGAAAATATTCTGTTGCTGAAATTACTGCACCGGAAACTTATGATGAAGATGGGATGTCCGTACAAGGTGGATTAATGGATGGTCGACTTGGAACTTTAGAACCCGGGCAAAAATGTCTAACTTGTGGTAATACATCAGCTAGATGTCCTGGTCACTTTGGGCATATTGAACTTGCAGAGCCAATATTACATATTGCATTTATTGATAATATTCGTAAGTTATTATTGTCAACGTGTAGGTCTTGTTCTAGATTACTAATTCCTGAAGAAGATCTAGTAAAGTTTTCAGAAATTAAAAAAAATAAGGCTGCATATACCATATTCTCACAGAAACGTATTCCAGAACTGATACTAGATAGGGCAAAAAAATCAAAAGAATGTCCACATTGTGGAAAGGTGCAATATGAGTTAATTTTCACAAAACCTACAATCTTTATAGAAAAAACTGAACTTGGCGAAAATAGATTATTACCAATTACAATAAGAGAACGATTTTCACAAATTACCGATGGGGATCTTAATTTACTTGGTTTTGATCATACTACTGCAAGAGCAGAATGGTTTATTTTACAAGTCTTACCTGTACCTCCTGTTACAGTCAGACCTTCCATCATACTTGAAACCGGAATTAGATCCGAAGATGATCTAACTCATAAAATGGTAGACATTATTAGAGTAAATCAGCGGCTTAAAGAAAGCAAAGAAGCTGGGACTCCTCCACTAATAGTTCAAGACCTTGTTGACCTGCTTCAGTATCATGCCACAACTTATTTTGATAACGAGGTTTCAGGAATTCCACAAGCTCATCATCGTTCTGGCAGACCACTAAAAACGTTAACCCAGAGGCTGAAAGGTAAGGAAGGTCGTTTTAGGGGTTCACTATCTGGAAAACGAGTAGACTTTTCAAGTCGAACTGTAATCTCTCCGGATCCTAACTTAGACTTGTCGGAAGTTGGTGTACCACTGTCTGTTGCAATGAAACTTACAATTCCCGAAATTGTTACGGAATGGAATATTGAAAAACTAAAAAAATTAATTGTTAACGGTCCAGATAACTTTCCAGGAGTAAATTATATTGTAAGACCTGATGGGGTTAAAATTAGGTTAGATTTTGTTGAAGATAGATCTGGTATTTCAGACTCTCTTGAGGTCGGATATTTAGTGGAAAGACATCTACTGAATGGAGATGTTGTACTTTTCAACAGACAGCCATCACTTCATCAAATGTCAATTATGGCCCATCACGTTAGAGTGCTTCCTGGGAAAACTTTCCGGTTGCATCCTTCTGTTTGTCCACCATACAATGCTGATTTTGACGGTGATGAAATGAACCTTCATGTACCACAAAGCGAGGAAGCTAGGGCTGAGGCTATCTTATTGATGCGAGTTCAAGAGCAGTTAATTTCTCCTAGATTTGGTGGTCCAATTATTGGTGGACTTCGTGACTTTATCACAGGAGCATATCTTCTTACCAAGGATGATACTTTACTGACAAAACAAGAATTTACTAACTATGCAATGCTTGGTGATTATAATGGGAAACTACCTCAACCAAAAATTAAGAAGAAAAATGATTTATTTTACACGGGAAAACAACTTTTCTCTATCTTTCTTCCCTCTGATTTTAATTTTGTAATGACTTCAAAGTGGTCCAAGGGAACAAAAGGTCCAAAAAAGGATGTTGTAATTAAGAACGGTGAATTGGTTAGTGGTGTAATAGATAAATCATCTATTGGTGCAGAAGAACCAGAAAGTGTCTTGCATAGAATTGCAAAGGACTATGGTAATGAACAGGCTAAAAAATTTCTAAACTCTATTCTTATTATAATTAAGCAGTTTATCACCCACTATGGA
>JAYGCB010000095.1:0-4057 GCA_046583565.1 Candidatus Nitrosopelagicus sp.
CTGTTGTTCTGTTTGTAAGCTCATTTGATTTTTAAAATTGTGCCATGCCGTGTATTAAATCATACTCTGAGATTCGAATTAGCTCATTTAATTTTGCAACTCGTTCCCCTCCGACAACGCCTACTTTTAACATCTTGGAATTGGTTCCAATTCCTATATGACAGATCTGTGAATCTATTGATTCGCCAGATCTATGTGATGTGATTAATTTAATATTATTATCATTTGCCACTTTGGCAAATTCCAATGCATCATACAAGCTTCCTGCTTGGTTTACTTTCAAAATTGCAGCATTACATGATTTGCGTTCAATTGCTTTTTTTAGTATGTCCTTATTTGTGACAGTTAAATCATCTCCAGTAATCATTGCGTTGGGAAATTTTGATGTAAGTTCAGACATATCCTCAAAAGCTTCTTCATGCACTGCATCTTCTGCATAATTTAGCTTGTATTTTTCAATAATATCTGACGCAAATTCAATTTGCTTTTCTGGCGTGTTTTCAAACCCAGCCCTGTTGTAGACATATTTCTGTTTTTTTTCATCCCATTGAGTTGATGATGCAAAGTCAACGCCTAACGAAACTTCTTTTCCTAAAGTGTACCCCAAATTTTCACATGTTGTGGCACAAAGCTCTAAGGCTTTTTCATTACCACATTTTGGAGCCCATCCACCTTCATCTCCGCGCCCATTCGTAAAACTAGAATCAGTTTTTTCTATTACTTTACGAAGTTCTTTATGTACAGTGAAGTTTGTTTGAATGGCCTCTCTAACTGTTTTGGCATTTGTTGCAGAAATTAGAATTTCCTGTATGTCAGGTGTACCAGATCCCGCGTGTACTCCTCCACCTAAAATATTTCCTAGCGGAATAGGAAATCTATATTCACTTTGTTCTGAAATTAATCTAAAAAGTGGTTTTCCAATTGCCTTTGATGCTGATTCCATTGCAGCAATTGAAACAGCATAAGCTATTGCTCCACCAACCTCAGAATAATTAGGCGTTTTATCTATTGATTTTATCGTCTCATGAATTACCTTCAGATCATTAGGTTCTAGTCCAAGAAATTTTTTTGAATTTTCAGTTAAAATACGAAGGCTTTCCTCCGGGTTGTTATTTGGGAAGCTAATTGCTTCATATTTTCCAACACTTGCACCAGATGTAGCGCATGTCCTACCCAAATATTGATTGTCAGAAATAATATCTACTTCTACTGTCTTGTCTCCCCTACTATTGTAAATCAGTCTTCCTTTAATCGATGTAATCTTAGCCAAACTATTCTAACTCTGCCTGAATGCTTACATTTCTTTTGTAAATAGCTTCATAAAATGGAACTATTTGCTGTATTGTCTCTAATGTAGTTAAGAACATTCTTCTACAACAGTATCTTTTGACTCCTAACGAGTCCAAAACTTCTGCAGAATTTTCCCCAGATTTAGCTCTATGTTGAAAATCCTCAAATTTGTCAGCAATAAGACTTCCACATGTAAAGCATCTTATCGGTACTAACATATTTTCAAAAAACCATTAAGGAATATAAAAACCCTGCATGAAGTTAATTTGCGGGTGTCGCCCAGCCTGGCCAAAGGCGCTAGCTTGAGGGGCTAGTCTCTTAGGAGTTCGTGGGTTCAAATCCCATCGCCCGCATTCCAAAATCACACTATTTTTCTTTTTCAGTTATTGCTTTGACAAAATGATTTCTTCTAATCTCTTCAGTAATTATTGCTCTTGATTCCTCAACAAGAGAACGGTTTACATCCAATTTTCTTCTTGCTTCCTTTACAATTTTATCAAACATTGCAAAAGGATAGAGAATTAGATAGAGATTTTCCATCACATTAAAAATTCTGTTAGCTTCCTTTAACTTGTCCTTCCTAATATTATCTAGCATCAGTCTCTTAAGCTCACCAATACAATCGAGCAGTCCTAAAATGTATGATTCCTTTGAAACTTTCATAGATTTTAGCGATGGTATTTCTTTATTTTCTATTACTGCTAAAAATGAACAAGCCTCAACAAGTTCTTGTTCGGGTGTGATAAGATATTTTTTAAAATCATCTTTTGCCTTTTTCTGATTTTTTTTCAAAACCAATTCAGCATTTTTGATTTTCTGTTTTGCCAACCTGAGATCACCCTTATGAGCGGCTATGATGGAATGACTGCATAAGATTACCACGTCTCTCGTATTTTTTATCAAATATTCTCTTGCCGCATTTACACTGTGGAGTGATTTTGAAATATCGTTTAACGATGATTTTACGTTCTTTATTGCCACATTTTATTTCAGAAAAACTGGGATAAAGTCGTTTGCCAAAGGGCTTAATTGCTTTATTAATTTGGTTTAGACATGTGTATAACTGTCAAACAAATGATGCAGATTGAGGAAAATGGTCATCAGATGGGATTTTCAAGAAAATTTATGATGGAAAATGCTGGTGCTGCAGCGACAAAAAGACTGGTGGAAAAACTTGGAGATGTTAAATCAAAAAACGTTCTCGTTTTTGCTGGGCTTGGAAACAATGGTGGTGATGGTTTAGTAATTGCACGACATTTGGCAGGATATGGATCAAGTGTGAGTGTTTTTCTTTTGGGTCAGCCGGATAATATTAGATCAGAAGAGTGTTCATGGAACTGGAATTTGTTAGAAAAAATGGAATCAGTAAAATTACTTACTGGTGGAAATTTTGATCTTCTTAACAATTTGGATAAATTTGATATAATAATTGATGGAATTTTAGGGACTGGTATTTCAGGTGAAATCAGAGAACCACAAGCATCGGTTATTACGTTTATCAATAAATCAAATGCATTCAAACTAGCTGTTGACATTCCTTCTGGCGTGGATCCAGATACTGGAAACAGAAATTTACCACATGTTAATGCTGACATGACAGTTACGTTTCACAGAATGAAGGTTGGCATGCCAAAAAGAACAGACGTTTGCGGAGAAATTTTTGTTGAAAAAATTGGAATTCCTCCAGAGGCGGAGATTGGTGTTCTATGAAGGTGTATCAAATTCCAGTAGGCCCAATGCAGAATTTTTCATACATTGTTGAAGACGAATCTACACATGAGGCAATTGTGATTGATCCATCGTGGGATTTGGAAAAGTTAACTGAAATTATCAACGAACAAAATCTCAATCTCAAGTACATCGTTAACACTCACTGGCATGACGACCATACCAGAGGAAATGAGGAACTGGCAAAAGAGCTCAGTGTAAAGATTGTTCAGCATGATGCATCAGATCTAAAAAATGACTTGACAGTTTCAGACGGGGATTCTATTAAATTTGGCTGTTCTGAACTTGCTGTATATCACACACCTGGGCATTCTAAAGACAGCATTTGTCTTGTAGGTGATGGAAAAATTTTTTCAGGTGATACCTTGTTTGTAGGAAACTGCGGTCGAATAGATTTGCCAGGAGGAAGCTCAAGGGAACTTTATCATAGCTTGTTTGATGTCATCGCAAATCTTAGTGATGATCTTGTTTTGTATCCAGGGCATGATTACGGTTCAGATGTAACATCGACTATTGGAAGCGAAAAAAGAACAAACCTTGTAATGCAAAAGGTATCAGAGGCAGAATTCGTTGAACGGATGGGTGGTTAACCGTGTCTGATATAGAAATTCATTGCAATGAGGAAAAGGGACAAAAATTCATTAAATCTGTTGAGCGGAAGCACTTTCTTTTTTCATTCGTAATTTCCTATACAGAAACGTCTGAAATTCCTGGAATCACAGTAGCTGGAGCCGATCCCAATTTCATCAAGTTCACTCCACCAGCAGACGCAGAATTTCTTCACTATGGATTCTGTAAAAGCATAGATGTTATTCCCATGACACCAGATGGAAAACCAACACCAGCTCTTCTGACCAAAACTGCACTGCAATCTGCAAGCATCCCACAGGTAGTTATCAATGCTGGAAGTAAAATTCCTCCAAAATTACCATATTTTGAAACCAGCCTTCCTTTCGGCAAAAACATATCCGTTGAGCCCGGCCTTGACAAATCTTCTGTTGTGCATGCAGTTGACTATGGCAAGATAGTTGGTAGAACA
>JAYGCB010000053.1:0-5482 GCA_046583565.1 Candidatus Nitrosopelagicus sp.
CAGCCTCAGCTGGCCTACCAACAGTAGCAAATGGTCCTTCAGCCTTGAGCAGGATTAATTTTCTGCCCTCAAATTTTGACTCACTATAAACGGTTTCAAATTCAACTCTCTGTTTTTTTGTATCAAGCATCATTTCACCTACTACAAGTGGACCAATCCCATCACCTATTGGTTGCCCAAGCTTAAATGCGGGGATTGCATCTTTGAGTGCTTCAGCCTGCTCCATAATGAATGGCAACATCATCTGCAGTGGTAGTATCAAAGGATAGTTGTTTTGTTTTTTTGCAGTTAAAAATAAGTGCCTTACAATTTTGTGCAAAAGTTGCAGGTATGTAACAATTTCCAACAAGTTTTGAATCTTAGTAATCTCCATTGTATCAATTTCAGAGAATAATAACTGAATTTGCTTCCTGGTAGTATCTTCCCTTGAACGGATTAGACGGTGAATCTTAGGAATTATACCATTTGGGTCAATGTCTATCGGCATGATGGTAAAGTAATCAAATATTCTATCAAGTTTCTGAGTTACGTCGTCTTTGACTCCCAAATCTTTTTTAATATATTCAATCAGTTCACTTCTTGAATCATTTCTAAATTGTTCTAGTTGAGCAAGTTTTTTTTTAATATCTGTTGATGTGATAATTAATTGTATTCGCTGGCCATAAAACACAAAAAGAATTATCGGAAGAATCCAAATTAGCATCATAAGTGGGTTTGAATCATCACCCATTCCGAAAAATTCATCAAGTATATCTAAATCGCTAAAATCCACAAACAAATCGAATCTTCGATCAAATTAAAACATTTGCTACTTGATTTTTGTTCCAGCTGGTACATTACTGTCTACGGTTAGCCAAAATGGTTTGTCGTTTACATCAGCAGCTAAGAGCATAGCGTTTGATTCTATCCCAGCAATTTTCTTTGTTTCCAAGTTAGCAATAACAATTACAGTTTTACCAACCAAGTCTTGTGGCTCATAAAACTCAGCGCCTCCTATAATTACATTCCGTGTTTCATTGCCAAGATCAACCACACCTTTGACAATTCTTGTTTTGCCTGGAATTTTTTCCACTTCGAGTATGCTCCCAACTCGTATGTCCAGTTTCTTAAAATCATCATAACTAACAGACATAACTTTCCCTTGTTTACCGGTTTAAAATCAATTTCGAAATCAAAGACTAATATTTTGAAAAACATTACAGATGATATGGCAGAAATAAACACGTCTGTTGACATCACCGCTTCTGTAGATACGGTTTGGAACATAATTTCAGATCTTGATAACGAGCCAAAATTTTGGAAAGGCACTAAAGAAACCAGGACTATATCAAAAGATGGGAATGAGATAACTAGAGAAATCATTATTGCGTTCAGAGATTCCAAATGCATGCAAAAAATTACATTGTATCCTAAAGAAAAAATTTACGCTGAATTTACTCAAGGGATCATTAAGGGCTCAAAAACATTAAGCCTCAAACCCAAGGAAAGTAATTTGACACTTGAAGCCAATTGGGACATTAAAATGTCTGGTCTAGCTGGCATGTTTACAGGTATGATAACGAAACACGTGAAAAGTGGAACAGAACAAGCGCTTGAATCTATAAAACTAGAAGCTGAGAGTCAGTAATTTATGAACCTGGCACTAGATATTTTCAATTACATATTTGTGGCAATTTTAATTGGTGTATCAGCAACATGGATTTTTTTAATCAAATCGATGTTTAGGACATTCCAACAAACACCGTTTTTGGATAAATTCAAAAAAAAAGAGCATGAAAGTCCCAAAGTATCTATAATTTTACCAGCCAGAAATGAGGAAAAATTTATTGCTAATTGTCTTGATTCTCTCTTAAATCAAAATTACACTAATTACGAAATTATAGTAATTAATGACTCATCAGATGATTCAACTGGAACCATAATCAAAAAGTATGCTGAAAAATTTCCCAAATTGATCCACGTAGATGCGAGACCAAAGCCAGAAGGATGGATAGGAAAAAATTGGGCATGTATGGAGGGATACAAAAAAGCCACTGGTGATTTATTTTTGTTTACGGACTCTGACACTAAGCACGCAACTTCTGTAGTATCACTGGCCGTATCTCATTTATTATCATTAGAACTAGATGCCTTGACAGTTATTCCAAAAATGCTATGTTTAGATTCTATAACTAAAATTACACTTCCGATTATTTCTATATTCTTGCATACACGGTTTTCTGCCTTACGGGTTAATGACGCATCAAAAAATACAGGATATTTTTTTGGAAGTTTTTTCATTATCAAAAAATCAACCTATGATTCAGTAGGGACGCATGAAGGCGTAAAGAGGGAACTTATTGAAGACGGTGCGTTAGGAAAAAAGGTAAAAGAATCTGGGTTTAAAATGCGAATGGTTGACGGCAAGCACCTTATCGATGCAGTTTGGGCAAGAGATTCTTTTACCCTGTGGAATGCGCTGAAAAGACTCATGATACCACTTTATCTACAAAATGCAAAAACTGCAGTGGGAAGTTCTTTTGCGGTTTTATTTTTACTCTTCATGCCATTTCCATTACTTGTATATTCAGCAATTTTTCTTAACATAGGTATTTCGTCATCAGTTCTTTTTGTGATAGCTGTGACTGCATCTGTACTAGTATACATAGGAGGAATATTAGATGCTGCAAAGGGTGTAGGTTCAGGAATGAAGTATTCGTTATTTGTACCCGTAGGATGTTTTATTGTAGTTTGTGGTTTTTTTGCGGGTTTGCTTCAAGCAACTAGTAAAGATGCAGTATCATGGAGGGGTAGGACATATTATATGAAGGATCAAATTCAAAAATCGATTAATGTATAGTATAATTTATAGTCAAAAACTTGAGGAGGTATACACTTGACAAAATCAGGATTCATCGTAGGAGGAGTGATTGGAGCTGCTGCAGTGATATTGATTTTTGCATTTGTCCTAATGCCTGCCCAACAAATTTCGACTCCTGATTTGATTATTTCAAATGGAGATGACGTTACAAAGTTTGGTGATGAAACAATACTTTCAACAAAAAAGAGTCTCACTCTTGTGGAATTATTTGAAAAATCTGAAAGTGGTGTGGTAAGAATTGACGTCGATAAAATTAATTCGTCTCGAGAAACAGGTAGCCTTGGATCAGGTTTTGTTTTTGATGATTTAGGTCACATCATAACTAATGCGCACGTAGTTGAGAGTGCTAGTAGTGTGACGATAACATTCCTAGATGGAAGTCAATACAATGCACAGATAATAGGTTTAGACAAATTTACTGACATAGCGGTTATCAAAGTTGAAGAGAAACCACGTTACTTACATCCTTTGCAAATGGGTGACTCCTCCACTCTCAAGGTTGGTGAGCAAGTGGCAGCAATTGGCAATCCATTTGGTCTTTCTGGCTCAATGACTTCAGGAATAGTAAGCCAGATAGGACGATTACTGCCTTCTCAAGACACAGGGTTTTCAATTCCCAATGTGATTCAAACTGATGCCGCAATAAACCCAGGAAACTCTGGCGGACCATTATTGAACATGGCAGGAAAAGTTATGGGAATCAACACTGCAATCCAATCTGGAACTGGACAATCTGCTGGAATTGGGTTTGCAGTTCCTTCTAATACAATCTTAAAAGTAGTTCCTGTTTTAATCGAAGAAGGAAAATACTCCCACCCATGGATTGGTATTTCTGGAAAAGACATTGATCCTGAACTAGCCAAAGTCCGTGATCTAGACCAATCAAAAGGATTTTTGATAGTTACAGTTGTACCAGGCAGTCCAGCGGAAATAGCTGGATTGAAGGGAGTCTCAGAAATAAAAATAATCGGTGATAAGGAATATCCCGCGGATGGTGACATTATAGTTTCAGTGGACGGCAAGGAGGTAAGAAAAATTAGCGACATTCTGATTCACTTACAAGAGGAAAAATCCGTCGGGGATGAAATGATTTTGGGTATCCTTAGGGATGGTGAAGTAATGCATGTAATTTTGGCATTAGTTGAAAGACCAGATCTATAATTAAAAATCAAAAATAAATACTTGAAGTCAAACATCATTTCTGTTGAGTAGATTAGAATTTGATTTTGAGCCTTTGAACAAAGTTTTGGATGGGAAGGAAATCACAAAAGATGATGCATACGAAGTATTTTCATATTCAAAATATAATTCGGAAAAAATTTTCAAAGTTGCTAGTAATCTTCGTGACATCCATAAGGGAAAAGTAGTCTCTTTTTCTAAAAAGGCATTCTTTAACATCGTAAACCTTTGCAGAGATACATGCTCTTACTGCACATACAAGGCCGAAATCGGCGAATCCAAACTTTCAATGATGAATCTTGATGACGTGAAAAAACTAGCAAAATCAGCGGCAAAACTCAGATGTGTAGAAGCACTGCTTGTTACAGGTGAAAGTCCAGAGCAAAAATACGATGAAGCATCAAAATGGCTTAAAAAAAATGGATTTTCGTCCACTGGTGAATATTTGGCTCATTGCTCTGAATTAGTATTAGCTGAAGGACTGTTTCCACATACAAATGCTGGAAATCTTAACAAGTCTGAGATGGGTGAGCTGAAAAAAACAAATGTCAGTATGGGCCTGATGTTAGAAAACTCTAGCCACAGACTTTTAGAAAAGGGAATGCCACACCATGATGCGCCTAGCAAGGATCCAAAAGCAAGAATTCAGATTTTAAAAAATGCGGGCGAATTAAAAATACCAATGACCACGGGAATTTTGGTTGGAATAGGAGAGAATGAACGTGAAATAATTGATTCTCTTTTTACAATCAAAACACTTCACGAGCAATTTGAAAACATTCAAGAAGTGATCTTACAAAACTTTGAACCTAAGCAAGATACAAAAATGAAAGATCACCCATCTACATCTCAACAATATTTTAAGAGAGTAGTAGCTCTGGCAAGAATAATTTTACCGGAAATGAATATTCAAATTCCACCAAACCTATCACCCACTAATTACAATGACTTTCTTGACGTTGGAATAAATGATTGGGGTGGAATATCTCCAATTACTATAGATTATGTTAACCCAGAATTTTCTTGGCCTCAGATTAACACTTTGGAAAAAAAATGCACTGAACAAGGTTTTGAATTAAAGGCACGGTTTCCAGTATATCCAAAATTCATCAAGATGATTAATCCTAATCTAAAGGAGAAAATCGAAAAACTTTCTGATAATGAAAACTATGTTAGGAGGGAGTTTTGGAGATGACTTTACAAACTACAAATTTGGATTCAAAACTTAAACACGCTGATTCAATCATTGCTGGAATACTAAACAGCGCATTATCAGAAAAGGAAATCGATATAAAAGATTCTGTAATGTTATTTTCCGCAAAAGGAATTGAACTTGAACTTGTTTGCTCCGTAGCTGACGAACTTAGAAAAAGAAGAGTAGGAAATATTGTAACATATGTTGTAAACAGAAACATCAATTTCACAAATGTCTGTATAAAGCAA
>JAYGCB010000109.1:0-6775 GCA_046583565.1 Candidatus Nitrosopelagicus sp.
TTATTGGTACAGCGGGTTCTGGTAAATCAACGCTAACTTCAAGAATCTTACAATATTATGAAAAAAATAGTGCGTTTGCATCAGTCCTAAACTTGGATCCAGGTGTTGAATCTCTTCCATATACGCCGGATGTTGATGTCAGAGATTATGTTGACATTGTAGCACTGATGAAACATTATGACTTGGGACCAAATGGTTCTATGATCATGGCAAGTGATCTTATTGCATCAAAGATCGATCAAATAGAAAACGAAGTTAGTAAAGTAAACCCAGATTATTTGATAATAGATACACCTGGTCAAATGGAATTGTTTGCATACAGAACTAGTGGACCTTTCTTCATACAAAACATTAACGCAGATGATAAGGTGAATGTGTTCTTGTATGATGCAACTATGATCACTTCGCCTAGCAATTTTGTCTCAGTTTCCTTACTTGCGGCATCAATTAAACTGCGGCTGGGATTACCAACAATTAATGTTATGACAAAGACCGATCTTATACCTGATAAGATTGATCAAGTAATAAAATGGTCTTCAGATCCCACATCGCTGGAAGAGTCAGTTGGAAAAGATTCGAACGGGGAAACATATTCTCTGACTACCGATATTCTAAGATCCTTAAACCTTGGTGAGTTGACTGAGAAATTAATCCCTATATCAAACGCAACTGATGAGGGAATGGTTAATTTGGAAATCGCTTTAAGCAGAGTAATTAACTTGGGTGAAGAGGTAGAAGATTAATGGTTACATGTGTTAAGGTGCGTGCACCATCATCTACAGCAAATTTGGGTCCAGGATTTGATGTATTCGGCTTGGCTTTGGATGCATTCTATGACAAAGTTGAGATGACAAAAAAAGAACATGGTATAAAGATAGTATCCTCAGATAATATTCCTGTCGACCCTCAAAAAAACACGGCTGGTCTTGTTGTAAAAGAGATGAAAAAAAAATTCAAGATTAATGACGGAGTTGAGATTGTGATTAAAAAAGGAATTCCAGTTGGGTTTGGAATGGGAAGTAGTGCGGGATCTGCCGCTGCTGCAGCTGTGGCATTCAATAAATTGTTTAGATTAAATCTTGATAGTAACTCTCTTGTAAAATTTGCAGGGGTTGGAGAAAAAGCAAGTGCAGGATCTGTTCATTATGATAATGTAGCTGCATCTGTTTTAGGAGGGTTTGTCATCGTGCGCACAAATCCGTTAGATGTTATTAGAATCGAACCTCCAAAAGACTTGGCTTTTAGTCTGGCAATACCAAAGCTGAAGGTTCCACAGAAAAAAACAAAAATATCAAGAAGTGTGATTCCTAAAAAAGTGAGTTTTGCTGACAGTGTAGCAAATTTGTCAAATGCGGCTGCAATTGTTATGGGATTTATGAATAAAGACTCTGTTTTAATTGGAAAATCAATAAAAGATGTGATTGTAGAACCTGCAAGAAAACATATGATACCTGGTTTTTCCAGGGTTAAGGAAAATGCATTATCAGCAGGTGCACTAGGTGTTACAATTAGTGGTGCAGGACCATCAGTAATTGCATTTGCTGGAAAATCTTCAAATCTAAAGAAGATTGGTATGGCAATGAAAAGGGGATTTGCTTCCGCAAAAACCGACTGCCAAATTGTTATATGCAAATCAAGCAAAGGAGCATCATCTATCTAAATAGGGTGGAGTTTTGAAAAAAGCAGTAGTAGTTTTTAGCGGCGGGATTGATTCTGTCAGTACATGCGTATACTTGAAGCCAAAATATGAGCTGCATGGGATTTCTTTTCTCTATGGTCAAAAAGCAAATCAAGAAATAAAAAAAGCAAAAGAGTTCGCAAAAATACTTAGATTAAAAGACCATAAAATTGTAAACATTAGTTTCATGAAAGAGTTGTATGGGAACACAAATGTCCTTACAAGTTCGAAAAAAAAGATTCCTGGTAAATTTAACTATTCAATTGTAGTACCAATTAGAAACGGAATTTTCTTATCGATTGCGTCCGCTTGGGCTTTTTCAATAAATGCCTCTTTAGTTGCGTATGGTGCACATACAGGCGACAAAAATTATCCGGATTGTCGACCAGCCTTTTCAAAAAAAATCGAATCTTCGTTTAATCAGGGAGAAATTGATGGTATTAAATCAAAAATTCGGAAAAGGATAGAAATTTGGTCACCGTATAAGGCAAAATTATCAAAAAAGCAGTTATTAAAAAAAGGCTATAGTGTTTTAGGAGATAATATTTTCAATACTTGGAGTTGTTATAAGAATGGAAAAGTGCAGTGCGGTAAATGTGAATCATGCAATAACCGTAAAGCGGCATTTTTAGAAGCTGATATTGAAGATAAAACGGTCTATCTTCTGTGATTACGATTATCGATTTCCTAGAATTGGTTTTTTAAGGACAAACCCTCGAATGATCATATACCATCCAATAAACACACCGCCGACGATGCTCCACCATACCCAATTTAGTAATCCCATATCAGACATTTTTTCCTCTGATAGAGCACATTTAGATATCCATGATACCTGTTCACAAAGCAAAAGATTCTGTTGGCCTATCATTTCATCAACTGCAGGTATTATTTGAAATGCGATTAGATTTGCAGCAGCAAAGACTATCGCGAATTCTATAACATACCAACTAAAACTTGGCCAAGAGTTCTTTGGAATATGGGCGTTATCGCGTCCTACCATAAACCCAATCTGATAAATTGATTATTTATCTTTTCAGAAATTTTATATAAAAGATGTTTTAGAGGGATTTTTTATCAGCTTGATGATATTTGCTTTTTCTTCCTTTGTTTCAAAAATTCCTCTAAATGCGGCAGAAATAACATTTGCGTCATTTCTAACTCCTCTCATCTTCATACAAAGATGTTCAGCTTCTGCTATGACAGCTACCCCTTTGGCACCCCGAGAATATAATTCGTCTGCGATATTTTTTGTCATTCTTTCCTGAATTTGTAATCTTTTGGAATATTTTTCAACCAATCGAACCAACTTTGATATTCCAAAAACTCTTCCGTTTGGGGAATATGCCAGCATGATTTTTCCATAAAATGGCAGCATGTGATGTTCACACATGGAATAAAATTGAATGTCTCTTATCACTACGGTCTCCGAGTCTTCTGAAAATTGCACAGAGAGTTCAGAATCAGAATCATATCCAGCAAAGATTTCCTTATAGGCAGATGCTATACGTCTTGGTGTGTCTTTTAGTCCCTCCCTAGTAGGATCCTCACCAATTTCGATGATCAGTTCCCTAATCAGTTTCTTTACTCTGTCCTCATCCATAAGAATACGAATAATGGAAAACTAGTTCAATATTTATAGTTCAGCCTTGCTTTAGCACTAGAAAAATTTTAGAAAGTTATGGCGCATTGATTATTTTATGTAATTGTGGTACTATCCGTACCTGGTCATAATACGGATAAACACTATCATAAAATTCAATTAATTTTTCTAAAGATGGTTCAGAAATACTAGTAGTTGGTTGTATTATGAATCCGGAAATATTTTCCTTCGACGCAATTTTAAAAATTTTGTCTACAAGTTCATTAAAGGAACTAAATTCCGTGTTTGAACTAACAACTATTTTGATATAAGTTATTTTATTTGCATTGATAGATGCCTTAAGACACTCAAGCGTGTTTTTAATAAGATTAGGATAGTGTTTTGCATCAATGAATTTAGAGTCAATGGTCTTGAACTCAATTTTAACAAAATCTATTGATGGTAAAACATGCAAGAATTTTTTCGAGTCAAAGCATGCAGATTCAAGATATGTAGGAACACCTTTTGATTTTACATGTTTTGCAAGCTCGCTTACAGCCTCGTGTTGAATGAGCGGTTCACCTCCAGTAAAGTTAACCTTGTAGGTGTTCTTCTGAAGATTTTTGTCTATTAGATCACATGCCTCATTAATTGAATATTCTTTTCCAGAATCTAATGGAAGTGCATCTAGTGTATCACAATAAAAACAAGAATAAGGGCACCCGGCAAGTCTAACGAATAATGTTTTGGTACCGTAAAGTATTCCTTCTCCCTCAATAGAAGTAAAAATTTCAAAGAGTCTGGTTTTCAAACGTTTTTTCTTAAAGTGCTGGTTATTTATTTAATCTGATAAATTGAAAATGAATTAGGTTAAGCCATTACTGGTTCTTTTGTATAAAATAAACCAGCTATGAAAAAGATTACGCCAATAATGCCAATTAAACTTCCAACAAATTCAACTGTTTCTTTGACATCCCCAACAAGAGGCGCCCAAAAAATTGCAATAAGAAAGCCCGTAATGATCATTGGAATTCCTACACCAACTACAATTTGTTTTGAAGCCATGCCCTGAGTACTTAATGAAAATTATATGAAGTTTATGATGAGGTATAAATCAGTCTTTCAACTTTTATGAGCATTTCCTTAATTGATTCAATCTTGTTTCCGATTGTCAGATCAATATACTTGGAGTAATCACGCAAAGTGGTGGGAGCGTATTCTAAATCCTTTAGGTCACTTCTGACATCTTCAATTAGATTGAAAGCCCTATCTAGGAAAGAACTTGCTGCACTATTTACTTCCACATCGTTAGATAGTTTTTTGGCATTGTTTTCAAGAGAGTCTACGATTACTTTTAATTTCAGAAATTTGTTTTGCTGAGCTTCTTTTGCTTGATCAACTTTTTGCATGTAAACGATAGTAATTTTGAATTGTTGTTTTATAATCTGGGTGCTATTTGCCTGTAAAAGTTGCACTCTGGATTGTTCCAACACATTAACAGTTTCGTACAGACCAATTTCTTTCGCTTGAAGAATGAGATCGTCAATTCTTTCAACGTGCTTTTTCGCAAAATGCTGTGCCCTGTAAATTTTATTCTGTTCGCTTATTTCGTATAATAATTTGTGAATTTCGCTTCCATCGGTTGCAATATTTCTAAGTGTTTGTTCGTTTTGCACAAAGTTGCCTTGAGCATAATTCGTTTTTGCCAAAGCAAGTAGTTGATCAATTTGCTCAAAATCAATATTTGCCTTTAACCTGTCTGATATTACTTTTAATTTTTTAATGTTAGTTTCATATTTCTTGATTGTTTGGCTTCGATCTGGAATCAGTGCCTTTTGTGATTCATCTGATGTGGTGTCTGTAGCAATACTAGCTTTCTTGAAGGCAATCATAGCACTAATGAAATGTTGTCTAGCTGAAACAATATCGCCTTCTTCCGTAGTTTTTATTAATAGATCAGTTTCTTTCACACCTTCATCAAATTGCTCACTGGCTTCTTTTGTAACATCAATCACTTTATCAATATCAGCCTTGATGTGTTCCTTTGTGTTTAATGCTATTTTTATGAGGATATCAAGTTGGGAATCTGCATGAGCTACGTTTGGAGTTGTGACAAAAGCCATACTTGTAACCAAAAATAATAAGAAAAAGATTGGTATTTTGTTCATTAACTATCCTCCAATTTACTTTTTAGTTTTACAATATTCTGCAAGTCTTTCTTCACAATTTCTATGATTCCTTGTCTTTCAAGTCGCTTAACAGCCCTCCACATAGTAGTTCTAGGTAGAAGAAACTTTTTCCGTAATTCGCTTTCGTAAGCTTGTCCTCCGTTTGCTGATAGAAAATTGATTATTTCCTTATCATCATCTCTTAGATCTGGTTTTGCCTGGAAAATAGTTTCAGAATCAAGATGTTGTGATTCAGCTTCCTCTTTCTTGATCACTACTGATGGTTCAACCACTTTTGATGGCTTGCTTTTTTTGATTGCTACTAAGGCTGCAATTCCAGCAGCAGCTGCAATAACTACTGCATACATTGCCAAAGAGTTATCAGTTGTGTCTTCTTCAGGGATTGCTTGTACTGGTTTGGTAGAGGCTAACGTACTAAAGTAATAGCTAATGTTTGTTAGGCCTCCAGGTAAAATTAGATATGATTGATCATTGTCTACCTGCATGCTAATTGGAAAATTACTCATTTCGACAATAACCGAATCTTTTGGTATCAACAACGAATATTGTATTGGTGCGTCAACAGAGAATTTCCATATCTTTCCAGTTTTAGAAACCAAATCCTGTGTGTCATAATCAATGGTGATATGAGAAGCGCCGAATGTTTCTATCAGAGCTACATTAGCATTAATCTCATAAGATAATAGAAAACCTTCCTCATCGATAATCGTAACATTTTCTATCACTTGCCCAAAAAGTTCAACCGTAAATTCTGGCTCGAGTGGGTTAGCCTCCAATTCATAAAAAATATGAGTTGAGCCATCCGAATAAATTGTAAAATCAAGGGTTCGACTAGAAGCTAACGACTGCTGGATCGGTGCACATAATGCCACCAATACCAAGCCCATCACAACTATTGGTAATCTTACCATCGCTGAGAGGATATCAGCACTCCTTACAAAAAGGATTTCCTTCTCTAAGGATTGATGTTTTTGTGCAACGATTTGTTGCAACTTCATAGCCTAATACCTTAGATTCATGGATTCAATCAGGGATTGGAACCTTTGAAATTCTTGGATAAATCCAAGTCCTTTTTCAGTAATCATGAACAGTCTATTTCTATCAGTTCTTGCTGATTCCATCAAACCAGCGTTGATTAGCTTCTCACATTTGTCTAGTACGGCATAGTGAGAAAGGTTCGCTTTTCGGGATATTGCAGACACAATAACCCCTTTTTGACCCCCGTCCATGGTTACATCTAGGATATCTCCCATGATTCCCATTTCGGATCTGTATTGTTGTTTTGACATGGTATGGTATAGAATCATGAGCTTTATGAGGAACATT
>JAYGCB010000110.1:0-2041 GCA_046583565.1 Candidatus Nitrosopelagicus sp.
TGGCACATCTTTTGTGGCATCAATAAAGATTTTCAGATATTCTTTGTCAATCTCTTTCATGTCTTTTGTGTATGGACTTTCTTCAATTGATTTTGTGTAATATTTACCAAGATAATCTTGAGAGAAATTGTTCTTTTCTAATGCTCTCGCAATAGCGATGGCAGCTCGTACCCCATCATCAATTCCTACGTTAAGACCTTCAATTCTTGGACCAACAAAAATTCCTCTGCCGGCCGCATCACCTACAAACAAGACATTCTTGTGGTAGGGTTTTTTCATTCTGCAGCGTTTTCCGTCAGGAATCAATTTTGCGCCATATTCATCCTCAACATAATCTGTTTTAAACTGGATTCCGTACTGAGATGACATCTTTTCGCGAATCTCAGATAATTTGGATTTGATTTCATCCTCAGAGTTAAATTTTCCAGTCTTGAGCAGCTCTTTCCTTCTGCTTGAAGAAAGGTATGCATCACGAATTTCATACCAAGTTTTTATCAGCTTTGTTACAGCAAAACGGATCTGCATCTGCTTTTCCTTCTCTAAAGTCTTGTCAATCTTTCCCCTTACCGGTACCTCATCTTTGATTAACTCGGTAATCATCGGATTTTTTAACAAAGCGTCTAGCAGTGTATTGGGCTCTGTTGGATTGTCCAAAAGAGAATCAAAGTGATATACTGCACCAACTGACAAGGTGTCGCGGTTTGTGTAAAGGAATCCGCCTCCTAGATGGTTCAGTGTGATGTCGCCTGCAAAAAGATGAGCTTCTCCGCCATCCGTTCCGATTGCAAATGTCTCGTTGATTACATCTTCAGGTAATTTTACAATAGCTTTGACACCTTGATACAACTGTACTGCTGAAAATTTTGGTCTTGCACGGGTAATCTGTGCAACTTCGGAGTTTACTCCATCAGCCGCTATTACTGCCTTTACTTGAAACTCATCTAGCTCATCAGTCTGAATCGTTGTTCTTTCTTTTTTATCATCCCAAGAAATGTCATTTACATGAACGCCGGGAACTATTCCGCCACCACATTTTTGCGCACTTTCATCAGCACTTTGTGCAAACCAGGCATTTAGCTCGTTCATAAGAACCGAATAACCAAAATTTGATTGGTATTCATGCGCTGCTGTGAGATCCATAGAAAAAACTTTGTTTTTTGAAGTTGCGTGCAGAAGATACTTTGTAATTTTTCTCTGTAGTGGCGCCTCACTGACAAAGCTTTCCCCGTAAATATCTTCTACATTGTAGACTCTTCCTTTGTTTGGTTTTTTTGAATATAGGATTCCGCCAGAAATATTTTTTACGCCCACCTTTTTACCTGCCTCAAGTAGGACTGCCTGTTTGCCCAAAGTTGATAGCTGTTTTAGTGCAGCCAAGCCAGCTGAACCACCACCAATGATAGCTACGTCATACTTTTCCATTAAATCATCCAGCCTGTACTACTTGTTGTTGTTTTTTGAGCTCTTCAACTAATAGCGGTATAACATCTTCCATTCTTCCATTGATGAAAATATCACATTCATTCTTTATTGGCGAATCCTCATCTGGATTTATTGCAACTACAAACTCCGAATCCTGCATGCCGGCCACATGTTGCATCGCCCCACTTATTCCAACTGCAACATAAAGCATCGGACTTATTTTGCTTCCACTTGTTCCAATCACTCTAGCTGGAATCATGTAAGTCGAACTGATTGCTTGGCTTGCAGACAGCAGCTTTTTTGAAATTGGTAACGAAATTCCTATCTCTGCGTCTAGTTGTTTGGCAAGTTCAACTACAAGCTTTATGTTTTGGTCTGGGTCATTTTTGATTCCTCGTCCAAAGCTTACAACGGCTTTGCGAATTTCAAAGTCTACCTCGCTTTTGACAATTTTATGACTTAGAACTTTTACTTTGAGGTCCTTCTCTTCTATTTTTGGTTCATAAAATATTATTTCTCCACTCCTTTTTGGATCTGGTTTGATGGGCTCAAAAACACCTGGTATGATACTACAACCCTGAGGATAGTATTCACGCTTTATTGATGGGGTTGTGTTATT
>JAYGCB010000119.1:0-7887 GCA_046583565.1 Candidatus Nitrosopelagicus sp.
GTTGTGGTTCGTATAGACGCAGCACCAGATGCGGCACCTTACGTAGTAGTTTCATTATCATCTAAAAAAGACGTTCAAGAAAACAACGGACCATTAACTTCTCCGTTCGGTAAGGCAAATGTGATGGGATTTAGCAATATGAATGACATGGCAAAAGAACTAAACAAAATGATGTCAGGGGGCGGCGTTGGAATGATGGGTAACACCACTTCCATAAAACTAGACATGTTAGAATACAAAAAACTTGGTCTGTCTGTAGGCGACAAGGTATTCTTGGATATTTCAAAGGCTGAAAGCTCCGGTGTTTAAAACAAATATTTCTACAGTTTTTCAACATTAATCAACAAACGCGATAGCCCTAACAGGCGAACCGGTGGCACCCTTCAGTTTTAGAGGCAAAATTACAAAATGAAACTTCGAAGATTGGATTTTTTCTAGGTTGGCCAAGTTCTCAACTATCAATATATTATTTTTTGAAAAAATACGATGGACGGAAAAACGCTTATTTCCTTTGAAATCAATACTGGGGGAATCTATTCCAACCAAATTGGTTTTTTTGGAAACCAAATATTTTGCAGCTGCCTCTGACAGCCCAGGATTTTTAATAAAATAAGAACCATCATGGAGCATTTTTTGCCATCCTGTGCAAAAAATAACCGTGGAATTATTTGGAATTTTTCCACATTTTTTTTCAAATTTTTGGATATCACTTTTTGTTATAGATTGATTGGCTTTTTTCCTAGACATGATCAAAACAGCCTCGCGAACTAGTCTTGTAAGACTGATTTCGTGAATTTTTGATCCATTTTCTAGAAAGTGGTACGGTGCATCCAAATGCGTTCCTGTATGGGAACTCAAAAACAAAAGCTCCAAATTGTAGCCATCGTCTTTGAGGTTTTCCCACTGGATGAAATTTGGCTTTGGCGAGCCTGGAAAAGTTGGAATCTTACCTGAGATTGTTAATGTAAGATCTAAGATTTTCATAACAACAAAATCTCTTAATCAAACGTTAAATAACATTTTAACTAGTTTGGTTTGTGCCTACTGCCTACGTACTCATAAATTCTGATCTGGGTACTGATGAATCAATCATTTCAAAAATTAAAGAAGTTTTAAAAGATGAAAAAGATGTTGAGTTTACAACCCAGGGGGTTTACGGAATATATGATATTGTATTAAAAATAAGCTCTGATGATACGGATATTTTGAGGAATATTATAACCTACAAAATTAGAAAGATAAACAAAGTACAATCAACACTAACCATGATGGTTGTAGAACAACAGGAAAAATTAGACTGAGACCCATATTATATTTGATAACGGGTTAATCACATTGTGAAAAAATTTGTCGCCAAAACCTTCCAAAAATATTAAACTCGAGAGCCTGCTCGAAAAAAACACACTGAATATGGTTTTCTACAACAACTCTTTCGTAAAGGCTGGATTTTTTGCAAAAATAATGTCAAAATGGGATGCACCTGTTTTTTATTTTGATTTCGATTTACTTTATTCTGGATATGTAACAGCTGAGGAGATACCTCTGCCCAAAAACCTAACCATACTTTCTCCGGACAGTGATAATTTATTTGAAAATTTAAAATCAGTTATTGATAAAACATCAAAAACAAAATCTTTGATCGTTTTGGATTCATTAAATGGATTCCTTAATCTGCTTGAAGGCAAAAGTGATGCGGTCAGGCTAGTCAACTCATTTGTTATGCTGCTTGCTTCTTCCGCAAAAGACGTAAAATCCTGCGTGATTGTTGGAAGCTTATCAAAATTAAACGATGAGAACGAGTGGGTTCTGTATAATACTGGAAGGCATGTATTAGAAAACGATCACATGACAAAAATCCAACTAACCCAATCAGATAATGAAATCGTTGCAAAAACACCAGATCCAGACAACCTCATTCTAGAAATCTAGAATGAGATGAAACACCGATCAAAATTTTCTAACACCGTTATAATTGGACATTTTTCAGGAAATTATATTAACCTCATATTATTACTTTGAAGTATAATGCCAGTAGCAATACTACCAGACATCAGTGAACAGATGTGTATTGGATGCGCACTTTGTGTGGAAATCTGTACAACTTTGGGACCTGATGTGTTAAGAGTAAAACCAGTTGAAGGCTGGAAACGTGGAAAAGCATTTGTATTTTATCCAGAAAGATGCATCTCAGACGGAGCATGTATCGGTGTTTGCCCAACAAAGGCAATATTTTGGATGAGACCAATGGACTTTACTGTTGGTACACCAGTTCCACTATACAGAAATTCAGTTTTCGTAAAAGGCTGGACTGAACTAGTAGATTAAGTCCATCCACTTTATTTTATTTTTATTATAAGAAATCAAGCTTATATTATCAGTTCTTCATTTTTTTGTTATGACCATTTATGGTGACGTTTGGAGAAAAGTTCATGGAACTGTTACTGGCAAACCTGACAAATTTTCTTGGGTGATTGAAAACAAACTTGCTGGTAGTGGAATCCCAACCTCGATAGATGAAGTACAATGGATAATTGAGCAAGGCGTAAAATCCATTGTTACTATTAGGGAAGAACCTCTTGCTGACAATTGGATCAAAGATGTGAATTATCTTCATGTAATGTCAAATGATATGGGTGTTCCTGAATTTAATGATCTTACACACGCTGTAGATTTTATTCATCGAAGGATAACCAATAAAGAACCTGTTTTAGTACACTGCCTTGCCGGCATGGGAAGAACTGGCGTTGTACTTGCTTGCTATTTGGTTAAATATCAAAACATGTCTGCGGATGAAGCTACGCAAAAAATTCGCGAGGAAAGACCAGGCTCAATCCAGTCGTATCCACAAGAGGAGATAATTTTTCGGTTTGAAAAGTCTCTCCAACGTTAGCTATTCTGGAACTGATTCTGTTACAAGTTTTCCATCAACTATTTTGATGTGAAGAAACTTACTGTCCTTAAAAACAAGTGTTATACCTCCGTCCTTGTCTGGATCTTGCACTTCAAGAAGATCCGCCATTCTTATTCCATCAAACTTTGCCATGCAATCACTCAGGAATTGATGTGGTAACCAGCTTACCATCTTCTATTTTTATAAACAAAAATCTATTATCTTTGAAAATCAGTGTAACTCCGTCTTCCTTGTCAGGTTCTTCTACTTCCAAAATGGGTTGCCCCAACAGGCCATCATATTTTGCCATACCAAGTTTTTAAAAAGCCAGTTTATATGCTAACTGATCTTAACTTCAATTTCTTCCGCACGAGTTTTCTCCTGATCTGCTTCAACATATTCATGTTTATTCCATGAAACAAAAACCTCCGCGCCAATTTTGTGGTTACCTATTCCAAGATCAGAGGCACTTACTATTATCGGCTCATTAAAATCAAACAATTCCTTCCGAGTATCTTCCACAGTCAGTTTTACATATGGTTCAAAGTTTTTTGCAACCTGAACCCAAATCTTTCGTTCCTTCATTGGATTCACAAGTTTAGGATTCCTAGTCCAAAATATTGATGCCTTTCGGTAGGAATTGATGGGTGACCCAACACCGTGTTTTCTTAATCCACCAGAAACAAGTTTAATGCCATATTTTAGCTTGAATTGATTATCATTCTTATCCCATGCTATAGTCCAGTTTTTTTCGTTAAATGCATCACGGATAACACCATTTAATGAAAAAATAACATTTATGGTAATGTTGTCATCCAACGAATACTCGTCTTTGTCTTTAACTAATTCTAAATTTGAAATTGTACTAACCATGTTATTATTTGACAATGGTTTATATCCACAATAAGTTCTTTTTCGATTACATGGATGTTCAGATTAGGGATTTAACCAAAAAAGAAGCAAACCTTTCAATAATGAACGGAGATATTGCTGTACTGTATTTAACCCAATATGAGCTACTCAAAAACCCCAACACTGAATTTGCTGGAGTTATTACTAAGCATCCATTAACAAGTGAATTGTGGATGCGTGTGGTTTCTAGCAATCCTATAAATGATATAGTCAAAGCTACAGACGCAGCAATCACCACAACCACCAATTTAAAAAAACTCATAAGATCTAAGATCAAAGCAAATTAAAAATGGAATTTTGCCCCAAGTGTGAAACACGCCTAAAAAAAGATACTAATAACTCATCTTTAGTTTGTCCAAAATGTCAATACGTTAAACAAAAATCTAACAAAACTAAGAAAGAAAGATCTCAGGAACCAGACACTGGTCTTCTAGTTATGGAAGAAAACGATATCAAAGAATCCAAGGGACTAGAATCAACTATAAAGATTGACTGTGAAAAATGCCATAACAAAGAAGGAGTATCATGGGCTTTTCAGACCCGCAGTGCTGATGAACCTGAAACTAAATTTTATAGATGTACAAAATGTAATCACACTTGGCGTGATTACACATAAGTTCAACTTCACATGACAATTATTTGATTAAATTGAAATTTTCTGCTAAAACAAGTACATCTAACGAATGGAAAGCAGTAATCTCTGCTATTACAACCTTGGTTGAAGAGGCAACTTTTGAAGCCACTGTAGAAGGTATCTCATTCAGGGGAATGGATCCATCCCATGTAGCACTGATAGACATCTCTTGGCCCAATTCTGCTTTTGAAAAATATGATTGTGATAGTGACATAAAATTTGGGGTTCGTATAGACGAATTTTCTAAACTAATCAAAAGAGCCGAAAAAAAGGATAGTATAGAAATCAACATCTCTGACGATAATATGTTACTAGTATCAATAGGAAAAAATAAAAAATACAAAATGAGATTAATTGAAAGCTCAGCTTCTGATACACCGCTCCCAAAAATTTCTTATGATTCTAAAATTGGTTTGTCTTCCATTACTCTCGATAAAATATTGGGAGATATTGAAGTCGTCTCAGATTATTTGATCATAAAAACATCTTCGAACAATGTTGAATTTTCTGGAAAAGGTGATTCTGGAGAAGCAGAGATTAAACTTGAAAAGGGAATGGAAGGATTGGAAGAGATTTCTGTAACTCAAGAAAGTACTGGAACATACAGCTTAGAATATCTTAATCCCATTGTGAAGGCGGTAGGAAGCACAGCCGGTTCAATAATATGCGAATTTTCTAGTGCTAAACCATTACGTGTTGAATTTAAAGTTGCAAATATTGGAAGAATTCATTTCTATCTGGCGCCACGTGTTGAAAGTTAAGGAATTTATTGATTAATTAAAACAGGTATAGCAATTTGAAACTAGTCTTAAAATATGGCGGAACATCGCTTTCATCCCCTAGCGATATTAGAAACGTTGCAAAGACTGTTGCGTCATTAGCCAAAAATAATGAAATTGTTGTAGTCTGCTCAGCCATTGATGGCGTCACCAATGATCTAATTCGAATTTCGACGATGATTGAGCAGAGAAATAAGAACGACGCTACTAAAACATTAGATAATGTAATCAAAAAACACAAGCAATTTGCTAATCAAACCATTAAGAGCTCTACGATTAAAAAACAGTTACTAGAAAAGCTGAACATTGATGTTTTAGAACTACAGGAACTGGTTCGCGGGCTAACATTGTTGAAGGAGGTTTCAACTCGTTCATTAGACTACCTAATTTCTTTTGGCGAACGACTTTCCGACGATTTGGTGTCTTTTTCCTTACAGGATCTAAAAAATAAATCTACAGCGTTAAATGGCAAGGAAGTTGGCATAGTCACTGATTCTAATTTTGGAGAATCTAGACCACTAATGGACACAACTAGAATCCGTATCTCTAAGATACTGGGTTCTCTGTTAGCAAAAAAAATTATACCTGTTGTGGGAGGCTTTGCTGGTGCTGATCAGCACGGCAACATTACAACGTTTGGCAGAGGAGGCTCGGATTATACCGCAACAATAATAGCTTCCTGCATTAATGCGGATGAAATTTGGCTGATGAGCGACGTTGAAGGTCTTATGACAGCTGATCCTAAACTTGTAAAGAATGCTAGACTACTCAACGAGGTTTCTTATGCAGAAGCAATAGAAATGTCGCAGTTTGGTGCAAAACAAATTCACCCAAGAACCTTTGAACCCATACTTTCAAAAAAAATTCCCATGCGGATTCGAAGCACTTTTGACACAAAGAATACTGGAACAATTGTAACTGCATCACCTTCTGCGAGGACAAAAAGAACTGTAAAATGTGTATCTGCAATTCGAAACATCGGTCTTATTGATCTAAGTGGCGGGATAACGTTTGCCGCACCTGGTACTGCATCAAAAATATTCACAACACTAGCTGAGAAAAATGTCAACGTACTGATGGTTTCTTCCAATCCGTCAGAGTCAAGCCTTTCATTAATTGTTAAGAAATCAGATCTTGAAAAAGCTGTTACTTCACTTGAAATGAATCTATTGGGGAAAACTGTCAAAAAAATTGACGCCACACCTAGTGTTTCGATTGTAGCAGTAATAGGTTCAGGTATGAGAGGCACCGTAGGAGTAGCGTCCAAAGTGTTTTCTGCGGCGCACAAAGTAAACGCTAACGTAATGATGATAGCGCAAGGATCCTCAGAACTTAATCTTGCATTTGTTGTTAAGGATTCTGACTGCAAGTCCGTAGTCCAATCCCTTCACACAGAATTCAAGTTGGATAAGATCAACTAGATTTTGAAAGAGATAAATTATTTGTAAAATCATTAAGAATATGGCAGGAAAATTATACATAGTTGGAGTAGGACCCGGTCACCATGACCACATGACTTTTCGTGCAAAACAGGTAATTGAGGAAAGTGATACTATTGTTGGTTATACAACATACGTGAATTTAGTTGAGAATTTGATAGATGGGAAGGATGTCTACAGATATGCCATGACTCAGGAAGTTGAACGGGCACAACAATGTATTGATTTGGCTAAAGAGGGAAAAACTGTTTCATTAGTTTCTAGCGGAGATCCTGGAATTTACGGAATGGCAGGATTGATCTATGAGACACTTGCTGAATCTGGCTGGAACCCTAAAACAGGACTACAGGTAGAAATAGTACCAGGTGTTTCTGCCTTGAATTCCTGTGCATCACTAATTGGTTCTCCATTAATGACGGACTTTGCAGTTGTCAGCATGAGTGATCTTCTTGTTCCTTGGGAAATTATCGTTAAAAGGGTAGAAGCTGCTGCACAGGGAGATTATGTAATAGTTATTTACAACCCTTCAAGCAAAAAAAGAATACGTCAGCTACAGGACACTAGAAAACTTTTACTGAAATATCGTTCTCCAAGTACTCCTGTGGCAATCATTAAAGGCGCGTATAGAGAATCTGAATCAATAACCATGACAGATCTAGAACATATGGAAGAGTATGCAGACAAACTGGGTATGATCAGCACCGTCATTATTGGAAACTCTTCAACGTACAATTTTAACGATCTAATGATTAACCCAAGGGGCTACAAATCAAAATACAATCTTCAAGCAGAACAAAAAACACAGAATTGATCTAGTAATTATTTTTAATTAAATTAGACAATTCATCACTCAATGCCAATTTCTCCCTAACTGGAGACACTATCTTGACCAAAGATTCCCCAACAGCCTGTTTCAAATCAGTAGGATGAAGTTTCTTTTGTGAAAAATCAGACTCCAAACTTTCAAAATTACCATAACTAACATCACCGCCAAATTTTTCAGGTCGCTCAACAGTTATGGAGTCAAATTCATGAAAACCAAAGTAGTGCTGATACACCGCCTTCGAGTTGTGGCTCACCGTGCCGTAGTACAGCGCGCCGCCTGGTTGTGGCTGGGCGGGGCCGAGTTTCTTCGCGTCGTAGAAGTCGGCCTTGTTCCGCCGTGACGGCATGCGGTAGGGGGCGAACGTCAGGTTGTGGTTGGCCAACACCTCGCGGGGGAAGTTGCCGTCG
>JAYGCB010000025.1:0-3561 GCA_046583565.1 Candidatus Nitrosopelagicus sp.
CGGTTCAATTATCATTCCAAGCAACAACGTAAGGCCTCAAAAGATTCACAATGTGGGAATTGGAAAAGGCATGAAAACCAAGGTTAATGTCAATATTGGTACTTCAACATTAAACGTCAATGTTGAGGAGGAGGTTGAAAAAGCCAAAGTAGCTGTAAAATATCATGCTGACACAATAATGGATCTTAGTGATGGTGGAGATGTTGGCAGCATTAGAAGGACATTATTGGATGTAGCGCCTATAACATTTGGAACTGTCCCAATTTATGAAGCATATAATTTTGGTGTTGAAAAGCATAAAAATCCTCTTGATATCACGGAGGATGATTATCTAAAAGCATTTGAAAATAACATAAAAGATGGAGTTGATTATACAACAATTCATTCTGGAATTACCAAAGAAATTGCAAAAAGAATTTTCAAAGTGCAACGATATGCTGGAGTTGTGAGTAAAGGTGGAACAATAACTGCAGCATGGATGTTGAAATATGATAAGGAAAATCCTTACATCACTCATTATGACTATATGATTGAATTAGCGCAAAAATATGATGTCACTTTCAGCCTTGGTGATGCTTTACGTCCAGGCTCTATTTTGGATTCACATGATGAATTACAAGTACAGGAAATGATCAATATCGGAAGGTTAGCAAAGCATGCAATTGAAAAAGATGTTCAAGTGATGATTGAGGGTCCGGGTCATGTTCCACTGAATGAAGTTACTGCAAACGTTACACTAGCAAAATCACTGATTGGTGATGTTCCATACTATGTTCTAGGGCCTCTCGTTACAGATATTGC
The DNA here is from genome assembly GCA_046583565.1 of Candidatus Nitrosopelagicus sp. Lineage (GTDB taxonomy): Archaea > Thermoproteota > Nitrososphaeria > Nitrososphaerales > Nitrosopumilaceae > Nitrosopelagicus. The sequence continues at coordinate 802 of JAYGCB010000025.1, forward strand.
ATCTGGGCATGACCATATCGCAAGCGCAATTGGTGCTGCAGTTTCGGCAAGTGCTGGCGTTGATCTTTTATGCTATCTAACACCATCTGAGCATTTGGCATTACCAACGCCTGAAGAAGTTAAGGAGGGACTAATTGCGTATAGAATTGCTGCCCATGCTGGTGATTTGGTAAAGCTTAGGGACAAATCAATCAAATGGGATTTGAAGATGACTGAAGCAAGAAGAACATTAGACTGGGATGCACAACTTGCTTTATCAATTGATCCAGAAAAAGCTGCTAAAATTCATGGTAGAACCGGTCAGCATCCTGGAAACAATGTTCCATGTACTATGTGTGGTGGCGCATGTGTCTATATCATGCTGCCGAAGCAGCGTAAATATGCAACAGAAGATAAAAAATTACAATAAATTGGATAATATTTTATCTAAATCTGGAACAGTTTTGTAGTTAACAATCTCAGTTGGTTTTATCCACTTGAATTCTGAATTTTCCCAATTAAGTTTAATTTCCATATTTTTTGTACTAAATAAAAATGGAAAAATACTCCACTCGTGATTTTTGTATTGTGGTGAGACAATTCTTTGTTGCTGAATTGACTTCAACAGTTTGAGTTCCTCTTCTTTAATTCCCACTTCCTCAAAAATTTCAATTTTTGCTCTAGATAGAGGCGTTTCATCACACTTCTCAATAATTCCACTTATTCCAGCCCATAAGCACTTCATAGTTTTAACTTGGTTACTTCTTTTCAATAGTAGAATTTTCTGATCATTTGTGATAAAAGATGTTACAATACTAGTAGAATACAATTTCTACTTCTCAATTTTGCTAATCATAGAAGATAATTTTTTGTAAGATTTATTCAGATCAACATTTTTTGAAATTTTTTCCTGAATTGTTTTAACAAATTTTATTATTTCCTCGCTCTTTCCTTCTTGAGAATCAGTAAGAAGCCTTCCGATATCCTTCCAAAGTTCTTCACCAAACCTTCTTACTTCCGGATTTGATATTATCGTTTCAATTAACTCTGGCGATTCGGAAAGTATGCTCTCAGAAATAATTTTCTGAGCTTTAAATGTAGTACCTGCCATTTTCTCAGTCAACAAGACTGTTTCATCTTTTGCAAGTATTTTTGCAAAAGCGATATTCATTAAATGAGTCAAGCCAAGGATAACTGCGACTTTTTTATCATGCTCAGGAGCATCTATCGTAACAAAATTTGCACCTTGAAAAAGTGATTTAGCTACGGTCAGTTCTTTTTTTACATCTTTAATTGGAACTAAAATAATATTATTATTTTTAATTTTTTTTGCACCTTGACCAAACATTGGATGAATGCAGATAGGATTAATTTTTGCTGGCATTTTTAAAAGTGCTTGAGAAGTTTTTAATTTCTGTGAAGATATTTCTATTAGGTACGAATCCCGTTTCATTTCTTTAGAAATTAATCTAATGATTTCTGGCGTTTTTTTTGTAGGCGTACATAATATCACATAATCAATGTTTAAGATTGCGCCAACAAGAGAACTTCCTTTCTCGATGAATTTATCTTTCAACTCATTTTCTATATCATAACCTTTAATCTCAAAACCAATCTGGTGGAAATAATTCGCAAACCACCTACCCATTCTTCCCCCTGCGCCAATAACTGCAATTCTCTTGGCGTGACTCATTGATTACTCTTCAATACGGTATCTAATATTGTCATGCCCTCCTTTAACCTAGTTTCATCTATTGCTGTGATTCTAAAAAATTCCTTATAATCTCCAAATCCCTCACCTGGGGCTATAGCAACCCCATGTTCTAGCAGCTTTTCTGAAAACTTTGTTGCATCAAAATTCTTGTGTTTTGTCCTAGCAAACAGGTACATGGCTCCATCGGGTTCGATGAATTCTAGACCTATATCTTTTGCACTTTTAATCAGCGCGTCTAATCTTGATCTTATAATTTTTGAATTCTCACCAACCGCTTCCCTTGACTTAAGAGCTTGTAATGCAATATATTGAATTGGCTCTGAGACATTTGTCAGACTAAGCGCTTGCAACTTTGACATTTTCTCTATGATAGATTGTTCTGCAGTTGCAAATCCAATCCTATAGCCAGTCATAGCATACGTCTTGGAAAATGATTGTGTGATTATGGATTTTTTATAGTTATAATCCCAAACAGGTTTTCCACCTGTATAAGGCAGTCTTACATACACGTGATATATCTCATCACTTAGTACATAGAGATCATGTTTCTTCGCTATTTGAATAATATTATCTTGAAGTTTTTCTGGAAGAATCTTTCCTGTTGGGTTATTTGGATAGTTTAGCACAATCATCTTTGTGTTTTCATTTATTGCGTTGTTGATTTGTTCAACAGATGGTTCCCATTTTGTTTCTAATGTTGTCTTTATTGTTCTAACTTTGATGCCAGCATTTAATGCACAATCCTTGTATGCTGGCCATGCTGGTTCTATTACAATTATTTCATCACCGGGATTTAGCAGTGTGGTTATCGCCAAGTAAACTGCGAATCTTGCACCTGGGCAAATCATTATGTCTTCAAAATCTACACCCTCTTTCTTGCTCAAAGCCATTCGCAATTCTGTAATTCCCTTTGCAGGACCATACTTTCCGTATCCCTTGTCGTATATCTCTTCAAGGGCAGTGGCTACCTCTTTTGGTGGCGGGAAATCTGGCTCTCCCACTTCAAGATGAATTATTTTTTTACCTTCTTCCTCAAGCGCTTTTGCTTTCAAAAACATTGAAAGATG
>JAYGCB010000017.1:0-7518 GCA_046583565.1 Candidatus Nitrosopelagicus sp.
GTACAGAATCAGAACAAAAGGCAAGTACAGAATCAGAACAAAAGGCAAGTACAGAATCAGAACAAAAGGCAAGTACAGAATCAGAACAAAAGGCAAGTACAGAATCAGAACAAAAGGCAAGTACAGAATCAGAACAGATAAAATTAGATGAGGCTAAAATTAAAAAAATTGATACATTAGAAGAGGAAGAGGAGAGTCTGAAATAATGGCTAGCTTAAAGAATAAAACAATTAGAGAATTTAATAAAAAAGATCTACAGGATAGGTTAGAACAAATGCGTACTGATCTATCTAAGCTTCGCTTGGAATCAAAAAAAGGTACTTTACGAAAAGAAAGTGGTAAATTAAAAAAAGAACGAAAAAATATTGCAAGGGTTTTAACTAGGTTAAATGAGTTGAATAGAAAATGACAAGAAACATTGGTATTCCTATTAAAGAATCAGTGAAGAAATCTATGGAAAATGATTGTAATAATCCATTTAATGGTTCATTATCTGTACGAGGTAAAATATTTGAAGGAATAGTTATCAAGGCTAAAGCAAAACAAACAGTAACATTACAAAAAGAATCCCCAATTTATTTTACCAAATTTAGAAGATATGGTAGAAGTAAAAATCGAATTCATGCTCATGTACCCTCCAATTTAGACGTAAAAGAGGGAGATCATGTTATTGCAGCTGAATGCAGACCAATTTCAAAATCAGTTTCATTTGTTGTAGTGGAGGTTAAAGAATAATGTCACAGGGAAGAAGTCGTGGTAAAGCTTCCAAAGGTGTAATAGAATTTCGACCGAAGGTAACTAGAGTCATTCCAGTTGGTGCTCGAATTGTATGCGCCGACAACACTGGCGCAAAAATTTTAGAAGTAGTTAATGTTCATAAATATCATACAAGGGTATCAAGATTACCAGCTGCGGCTGTGGGTGATTTTTGTAATGTTGTTGTAAAAAAAGGTAAGGCTGAATTACGAAAACAGGTACATGGTGCTGTCATTATCAGACAAAAATATGCAATTAGAAGACTAAATGGTGTAAGAGTATCATTTGAAGATAATGCTGGTGTATTAATTACTCCTGAAGGAGAAGTAAAAGGAACTGACGTTAAGGGACCGGTGGCTGCAGAAGCGGCTGAAAAGTGGCCACGAATAGCAAATCTAGCATCAATGGTGGTATAATTTGAAACCGACTAAAATGCGAAATAGACAAATTTATCGAGCTGTAAACAGTGTAAGAAATAAACAGATTGGTGCTGCACTATCAAAACAACTTAGGCAAAAATATCAACGTAGAAGTATTAGGATTGTCAAAGGTGACACGGTCAAAATATTACGTGGCGAATACAAGGGTATAGATGGAAAAGTGACTAAAATTTCATTAGAAAAAAATAGTATTGCTGTGGAAGGTGTACAAAGGGAAAAATTGAAGGGTGGAAAAATTGATCTTTACATACATTCTTCAAATACTGTTATAACCTCGTTAAACACGGAAGACAATTGGCGTACTAAAAAATTAGAACGTAAAGCAAAGCCAGAAGCAAAATCAAAAAATAATGTTAAAGCAAAGCCAGAAGCAAAATCAAAAAATAATGTTAAAGCAAAGCCAGAAGCAAAATCAAAAAATAATGTTAAAGCAAATAACAAAAAGGAGAATAAAAAATAATGGGAAGTATAGCAGGAAGTAAAAAATTAAAAAGACAAATGGCGCCCAAATATTGGGGTATAACTAGAAAAAACAAAAGGTTTGTTATAACGGTAAGACCTGGGGCACATGCAAAAAGTCAATCGATCCCTACTGCTGTCTTATTACGTGATACACTAAAAAAAGTAACTACATTACGAGAAGCTAAATCAGTAATCTATAATGGAAAAATTAATGTTGATGGCATAACACGAAAATCTCTACACCACTCGATAGGGTTAATGGACGTAATAACGTTAGATGGCACTACAGACATCTATAGATTAGTTCCTAAGGATGGTAAATTATTAAAACCACTTCAGATTGATAGCTCTGAAAAATCCAAAAAACTAGTGAAAGTCACAAGTAAAGTAACTATTAAGGGAGGAAAAACTCAATTAGGTTTTCATGACGGCAGATCATTAATTACCGATACCGATGTAAATGTTAATGATTCTTGTTTAATTCAAATTCCTGAACAAAAAATTTTAGATGTGATTAAATTAGAAAAAAATTCTCAAGTTATTGTTATAAAAGGTGTAAATGCGGGTAGAATTGGATATGTTGATAAAATTAAAGATGGCTCATTTAGTTTATCAAAAAGGATTGATTTAGTCATGGATGATAAAAAGATCGAAATTCCTCTAAAGCTTGTCATGGTAATTGGAAAAGAAAAGCCGGTAATACAAATTAGGTGATAACATGTCTCAACAAACTGAAAATATGATGAAGAAGATTTCCCTCAATAAAGTAGTTTTGAACATGGGAATAGGACAATCAGGTGAACGAATTGAAACTGCAAAAGCTGCCTTAATGCAAATTACTGAAGGGAAAGTTAATTCAAGACATGCTAAAAAAGCACAAAGAGATTGGGGAGTTAGAAAGGGTGAACCTATCGGAGTTGCTGTAACTGTTAGAGGAGAAAATGCAATATTATTATTAAAAAAATTATTGGAAGCCAAAGATAATATGATTAAAGAAAAATCTTTTGATAACGAAGGTAATTTTTCATTTGGAATATCGGAGCATATTGACATTCCTGGTGTGAAATATGATCACAAAATTGGCATTTTAGGGTTAGATGCAGCAATATCTCTTATGAGACCTGGGTTTAGTATTAAACTACGAAGTAAACATAAGGCAAAAATTGGAAAGGGGCATAGAATAACAAAACAAAACGCAATTCAATTTATGATAAAAGAATTTGGGGTGAAAACTGTATAATGGTAAAAGATAGGTCATATGAAGCAACTGGAAGAAAAAAACACAAATTTGGTAGAGGTTCTAGATGGTGTAAAAGATGTGGAGATTACACAGCTGTTATTCAAAAATATGATCTATACATATGTAGACGTTGTTTCCGTGAAGTAGCAGTTTCTTTGGGATTTAATAAAAATAGATAGGTGGAAAAATGCCAACAACTAATATCTTAGCAAATTTATTTACAACACTATACAATACGGAAGATCGAAAAAAAGCTGATTGTATTATTTTGCCTACTTCTAAACTTGCAACTAAGGTACTCACTGTATTAAAAAGTCAAGGTTACATTGGAGAATTTGAACATGTTAATGATAACCGTGGAGGAAAATTTAAAATTCAACTTTTAGCAAAGATTACAAAATGTGGAGCAGTTACACCAAGATTTAAAGTAAAAAAAGATGAATACAGGAAATGGGAAGAACAATTTCTTCCATCATATAACAGGGGAATGTTACTTGTAACTACAAATCAAGGTGTAATGTCACATCATGAAGCGGCAAATAAAGGCTTAGGAGGGTTTTTGATTGGGTATGTCTATTAATCAAACAAAAAAATTTGAGACCGAGGTTGATATACCACAAAATGTTAATGTTACATTAAAAAATTTTATGATGCGAGTTGAGGGTCCGTTAGGTAAAACACATAAAAATTTTAAAAAAATACCTGTCAATATAAATATCAATGATAATAAAATAGTACTGAAAGCTAGTGGTACAAGAAAGAAACATTATGCAATATTAAATACAGCAAAATCAATAATTCAAACACTTTGTGAGGGTGTTATAGATGGTTATACAATAAAAATGAAAATCATTTCTTCCCATTTTCCTATTACCGTAAAAACTGATGGTAAAAGAGTTTTAATTGAAAACTTTCAAGGTGAAAAAGCACATAGAGTAACTAGAATATGGGGAGAAAGTAAAGTGGTATCAAAAGGTGAAGATCTTATAATAACTGGACATGTTCTGACAGATGTTACACAAACTGCTGCTGAAATTCAAGATGGAACAAAAGTAAAAAACAAGGATCATAGAGTATTTCTTGATGGAATTTACAGATATTTTAAATCGAAGGGAATAGAAAAATAATCAAATGACACTTGCTATTTATCAGAAAACATGACACTTGATTTTGAATTCATAAAACAAACAAATAATCTGATTAGCAAAACATTAGAGCTTTATCGTGGTGCTGGTGTATCTCCACAAATTGATGAAGTATGGAAATGTGAAAACATTGGTGATTTTTTATGCGGGTTTTTTGTTGGAGAGATGGTTGGCTCTGCATTGAGTGCATTTCAAGTTTTCCATAAAAGAGAACCATCACAAGATGAACATTTAGAAATAGTAAGAATTGTTGAAAAATATAGTAAAGAAATTAGAGAGTTTTTTTCACAGTTTAATGGATAATTATATTATTTTTGTTATAGCAAGGATTAAATCGGTTTTATCTTGGTAGAAAATCTATGCCGCCCTAGCTCAGCGTGGTAGAGCGTCGGACTGTTAATCCGTTGGTCGTCAGTTCAAGTCTGACGGGCGGCGCCTAATATTTCTAAATTCGAATTTAGAAATATTGATCGAACAAACCTACTTTGTTGATGGAAATAGACAAAGTAGATCTAATAATTGATCGCATATTAGTAATAATGCAGGAGGTTTGCAATGGCCAGAACTAAACGTGCCAATAGATATTGCGTTGATTGTGGTTCCAGGCTAGTTTACTACCCACGATTATCAAACCCAAAGGCTCCTAACGAATACAGAGTATTGGTTTATGCGTGCCCAGACTGCAGTAACGATTTTGATAAGCCGAAAATGTTCTCAATAAAAAGAAACCAGGTTGAAAACCCTCTTGAAACAGTAGAAATTGAGATAAAACAGGTGCAAAAACAACTTCAAAATAATCCAAAAAAATAACAAAGTTCACTTGGAACCTGAAAGACAGAGAAGTAATTGGTGGTATCTTTTACCAATTTTTTTCGGAATAATTGGTGGAATAATTGCATATTTTGCGTTAAGAAGGGATGATCGTGAAAAAGCAAAAAAATGCATGTATCTAGGCCTGATACTGTTAGCAGTGGGAATCATTCTTGATATATCCCTGGCTGGGTTTGCCCCTATTCCGGACACCTGGTACGGTGTAAATATTTAAGATTACATCATTTATGAATATATTTCTAAATTCGAATTTAGAAATATATTAAATCCATATAGTAAAACATAGATTTACTAAAAATATTCAATAAATGTGAAAAATTTACACGAGAGCGTTGAACGCTGGTTAGTTCAAGAAAATTATTCATTTAATGAAACAAAAACGGAAGATAATTTCAAAATTATAATAAAAAATGCTGATGCATTTAGTAATAATTTAGAAATTTTTGAGCCAAAACAGCAGGCCAGTGTACTAGTAATTGGTGTAAAGATTCCGCTGAAAAGTAAACAAATGATAAGATATTTGAAATTAAATCAAAAGGAAAAAGAAAACTTTGAGAAAAAAATAACAGATTTTTGTTATTCAATAAAGGCGATTAACAAGTTTTTTGATGAAGATGGTATGAAAAAGGTAGGGGTTTACATTGTATTAGATAAAAAAGAGCATCTAAACCAGCCAAACTTTATGATAACACTAACAAAAATTATAGAAGTAAGCGAAAAAACCGCTCAATTTCTTTACAAGTCATTTTAGACGTACTCTAAACTCTTTTTTGTTCTTGCTGGTGACGTAATTGTTTCATACTTTCTTTCTTATGGAGTAAATCCCACGCTACGATAACTCCCTTGAGCTCCCGCTCATTGTGCTTTGAAACAAGAATGCATGATTGGGGTGGAACTAACAGTTCTATTAATCCCGGTGTTATTTTCATATCTTCAGGAATAACAATTGGTTTGTCTATCATGGCATCTTTCACATTTTTGGCTTTTGGATTATCCAACATCGATTTTTGTGTTATCAATCCTACACATTCTCCACTTTCTAACACGGGTAATTGAGTAATTTGTCCATCATCTCCCATCAAATCATGTGCGGTATCTATGGTATTACTGGAATTAACTGTTACAAGTGGCATGTCTCCATTCCAGTTACAAATTTCTCCTGCTGTTTTATCACTTGGCATGTTTGCTGCACGATCTAGTTCTTCTTTCTCTAAGTAGTCGAAAATACGCCTAACATCATCATAACTAGGACTATATCGCCGTCCTGTCTTATTTTTTATTTTTTTTCTTTTTTCAATCCGGTTTATCACCACACGTAATACTTTTGCTCCGTCTGCCAATTTTTGTTGGGTTAGACCTAATGCTTGCCTTCTCTTCCTAATCTGTTCTAGATCTGGTAACACCATAAATCACATAATCTGTTGATATATATAATCATTTACTAATAGTATAGAATCATAGATACAACTTCTATTAGCCAGAAACCTGTGAAGATGATTAATGACTAGACAAGAACAAACATGGCAACCTGAAGCCATCGAAAAGTCCAGTTGCATCAAACTGGTAGAAGAAGGTGAGATTGATGCAGAAAGCATACAGGAGGGTTTTGAACACAAGCTGTTTTACCAACGCACCGAAAAACAGACAACAGAACAGAACTACCTCCAAAAGATTGAAGAGAAAAAAGCAAGCCTAGCAAGGACAAAAGCCGAACTTACAAAGAAATGGTGGTTCATCAAGTCTGAACACATTCTTGTGACAACAAACTGTCCAATTTGTAGGGAACAATGTCTATTGCATATTGACAGACCAGTATGTAGTGCTTGCGAGAACAAATATGAACTCGGGGGGATTGAGGCATGAAAGGCTGGAAGAAACTTTACGAAGGAGACCGTATTGATTTTTGGGAAACCCCAAAAGGAGAAGATGGAAAAAGTGAGATCGTTCTTGCTATTGGCGGGACACACCAATACTTCAGTGTCGAAGTGTTTTCTGAGCTGATACATGGAACAGGTATAGTATCTCATCAACTGTTCAGACCAAAGGACGGGTGCTACCAATGAGCAAGGCAATACAGGTCTACGATGATGGTAAGTTAGTGGACATATCAAAAAAAGAAGTCGAAGCAGCACAGAAGATGAGGCAAGTTTATTTTGCCATTAAAAATGTAAGCGATCAAGCAAAAGAGGCAAAGATTTCAGACCGGAACTTTATTTCTGGGCTCCTGCGATTTGCAATAACCATCGTCGAGGGGGTTTGCTATGGTCAAACTCGAACAGCATCACCTGGCAACCGTCTCGACGAGAAAACTCAGAAGATTTGGGATTCTGTGCACCCTAAGATCTTCAAAATAGTGAGAGATGTAAAGACTTCAGAAGAAGACAGGGTTGCCATAGCGAAATTCAAAAAACCGTTTAACCAGCTTAGTGACGCAGAAAAGAAGGTTACGCATGAGGACTTGGATAGAGAATTACCTGCAGACTTTTTTTTCAAAGCAATAACGTATTGTTTCCTAGATACAGCGATGAAGTTGTGGACTCCAAAGTGCGGGAGGCTGGATGCAGTTGTTGCCAAGATAGCGGAAGTGCAGAAAGCTGAAACGGAAAAAGAGAAAGCCGAGACGGAAAAAAGGGTGCCAGTGGGG
>JAYGCB010000022.1:0-1633 GCA_046583565.1 Candidatus Nitrosopelagicus sp.
GGTTTTAGACCGACAACAATTTTTTCTATTTGGTCCTTTGAATGAATTACTTGCGTAAAAAATCCTGCAGGCGTGGCATCAATTTTTTTTTGAATTTTTACAAAGTTAGGATTACTTGGAATTGAAAGAAACAGTTCAATCTTTTTACCTAACCCATTATCGTTTAGAGTCTTAACAACTTGGCTTGGAACTAGTTCATCTTTATTTAATATTGTATCAGACTTGTCACCCATCAATACAAGTATGCCATCAACCGTACCAATTGATTGCTCCACGATTTTTTCAATGTCATTTAGATTTTTGTTCCTGACTCTTAAACTACAGGTCAGTTTGACGTTTTTATCTGATTCTCTTATTTGTTTTGCAATTTCAAAGGGTGATACTCTTGGAATTCCTAACACAGAGTCAGTAAGATGAATTCCATTACATACAGAACTTATAGTTTCAATCCTTTCAAATAGAACATTTCTAACGTCTTGTCCATCATTAGAAATTTTAGGAGGGTTTATCTCATATCTAACAGTCATAGATGGTTTTTGATTGTACATGATTAAAACCTTTGATCGATAAATCAATAACACACGTTGGTTCTCTTATGTTATGGACATTGAACAAATACGTTTTGCTTTAACAAGTGAAATTCATACTACACCACTAGCCGAATTAGATGAAAACGAACTTGCATCAGTTTTGATTATTATTTACGGAAAGGTTCCATTCGTAATTATGACAGAAAAAGCAAAAACTTTGAAAGTGCATGCTGGTGAGATAGCATTTCCAGGTGGTAAATGGTATGCAAAAGATCAAGACCTACTAGAAACCGCAATTCGTGAAACAAAAGAAGAATTATGCCTTGAAGTGTCAAAGGAACAGGTTGTGGGTCAGTTAGATAGTGTGATTACATTAAATTCCAAGTATAAGATTACACCGTTTATAGTTATTTTGGAGACCATTCCTTCTCTGAAAGCAAATTCTGAGGTGGAATCTATCTTGCACATACCACTCATATCTTTTTTGAATACTATGGCTGATGATAATCTTCCAGAACATCGTTCAATAAAAGAAATGCACACGTTTACATTTGAAAAATACCATATTTGGGGTGCCTCTGCAAGAATGTTAAAACAGATCAACGTTCTGCTTTCTGAGAAAAATTTGCTTTAAGATCTACAGCATTATTTTAGTTTAATTTAAAAAGAGCTTATCATGCCTGAAACTTTATGGCAGCACGTAAGCGTTCTGGAAGAAAGATACGCCTATTAAAAAAACAAAAACAGTCATCTCCTGTTCCTGCATGGATTATTCTTAGAACCAACAAAACAGTAAGAACTAATCCTAAACGAAGAGCTTGGAGACAGACTGATGTGGAAGTGGGTTAGATGTCACTAGCCAAAATAAGACGTGCAACTGAAATAATGGATCCAAGAGTAAAGAAGAAGAAAACAGTAAGATCAGGTTCCAATGTTCAAGATGTTGAACGTGTTTATACAGTCAATTTAGGAAAAGTATTACTTTCTCCTGATAATCAGCGCGCTAAAAGAGCAGTAAACATGATCAAGGAATTTGCTAGACATCATATGAAGATAGAACAAGTTAAACTTGAAGAAGATGTAAGCCACTTACTTTGGTCCAG
>JAYGCB010000075.1:0-2863 GCA_046583565.1 Candidatus Nitrosopelagicus sp.
TATCTTGGTTTCATTCGCTTGATTTTTTCTTGAAGTAACATACATCCCTGAATCAGAGTTTCAGGTCTTGGAGGACATCCCGGAACATACACGTCTACAGGTAGTATACCGTCTATTCCAGGTAGTACATTGTATGAATCAAAATACAGTCCTCCTGTAATGGCACAAGCACCCATTGCAATAACATATTTTGGTTCAGGCATTTGATCATATACCAAACGAAGACGTGGTGCCATCTTTCTAGTTATTGTGCCCTGTACAACAACTAGGTCACATTGCCTTAAACTTCCAAATGCTTCTATAATTCCAAATCGCTCAACATCATATCTTGGACCTGACGCTGCACCAAACTCTACACTACAGCATGCAGTTTCAATGTGAACAGGCCACAAAGACCATAATCGTCCCCAGTTGATAGCCATTCCCAATGGTTGATCAATTGCTTTGAAAAGCAAGTCGCCTAATTTTCCAATAAAGACATTAGCATTGTGAGAATTGATTTTATCTATCATATTCAATCCTCCAGGCTTTTTCGAGATTACAATATCGCTTACCATATGTTCTTCCTCTTTGTTTGATAAAGTGCAAATGCCATAGCTGCAAACATTATGCCCAAGAATGCAAGTATTGGTAGCGTAGATTCCTTTGGTAGTTCTAACAATGTGCTTCCCCAAGCATATAAGAAAATAGCCATTACATCGAATATAACGAACATCAAGATGTATGCATAATATTGCATCATAAAGTGGGTTCGTCCTGCACCTGAAGGGACTTGACCACATTCCATGGGCAAGAATTTTACAGGATTACTTTTTGTGCGAGGTGAAATCATTCTAGATATTAAAAGAGCTGGCGCCAAGGCAAGAACCGCAAAACCGAACATAAACAACACATTACTATAACCTGCAACGGTTTCACCTACCAAAGTAGCTTGAGTCTCGTTGAAGAATATAAAAATCTATTTAGATTATTGGTGATCGAAAACACTCAATTCAATTATTCTCCTTATGATTGATATAGTACATTTTAAGTTTTAACGTATGGTCTTGAATGTTGGAGATTCTGCCCCAGACTTTGAGCTTGTAGATCCTGATTTGAAAATGAGGAAGTTGAGCGAGTTTAGAGGTAAAAAATTAGTTTTGTCGTTTATTGTTGCCGCCAGTTCTCCAGTATGTGAGACAGAATTATGCACCTTTAGAGATTCTTGGAATGACATTTCAAATCTGGGCGCACAGATTGTTGCAATTAGCAATGATGGTCCGTTCGCAAACAAAGCATTTGCTGAGAAAAATAACTTTAACTTTCCAATACTTGGTGATTACAACAGTAAAACAATAAGAGATTATGATATTTTAGTGCCTGACCTTTTGCATCTAAAGGACTATAATTTTGCAAAACGTTCTGTCTTCATCATTGATGAAAATGGCACAATAGTATACAAATGGGTTTCAGAAGATCCATTAAAAGAACCAAATTATCAAGAAATTATAGATTTTCTCAAAAAAGGAAATTAATTTTATTCAATTTCAGCCAAAATGTCATTTTTGTTAACAGAATTTCCTTCCTTAATTTTTAGATTTTTTACTTCACCATCTTTGTGTGATTTGACTGAGACCTGCATCTTCATTGACTCTAAAACGCATACAACATCACCCTTTTTGACTTTGTCACCAACTGTAACTTCTATAGAAACTACTTTACCAGGTATTTGGCTTCTCAGGTTTATCTGTGTAGAACCAACATCAGCTCCACCTGTATTCTTGTAAACAATCTCGTCTAATTTCGTATGCATGTTTATTGTTAGTGGAATACCATCAACAACAATTTTCATTTCCGCTGTTTGATTTTCTAGGTAATTTACACTGTGATAATGATTATCCAATACAAATTCCATTCCGCTAGAATTAATGCTAAGAATTTGAATATGATATTCTTTATCTTGAATCTTAATTAGATACTCATTATTTGAAATTTTATTAATAATTTCTCCGTTGAAAGTTTCTTCTATGTCTTCAAGTTTGAATTCCATCTTCTATCTATCCATTCTGCTCTTCCATCGTGGATTCATGGTATTTGATGATTTCACTCTACTTTGGAAAAATGTTGAATGCATCACTGCTGCAGCAATTGCTGCAATTTGTTTATCCTTTCTTTGATTTTTCAAATCTTCTTTTAGTCGATCTATGATACCAAATCTTTTCAAAAAGTTTGTTGAGAGTTCTCCATTTTTGTATTCTTCTGTTTCTAAAATTGTTTTGTAAAGAGGAATTGAAGTTTCTACACCCTGGATGTAAAAATCATTTAATGCATTAAGCATTCTTAGTCTTGACTCATCAAATGTTTGTCCCCATGTAACAAGCTTTGCCATTAGAGAATCATAAAATGGTGATACCGTACATCCTGGATAAAGATAGGAATCACATCTAACACCTGGTCCTGATGGAATAGTAACAGCTGGTATTGGACCTGTTGATGGTGCAAAGTCCAAAAATGTATCTTCTGCATTTATCCTACATTCAATTGCATAACCATTCATTTTAAGATCTGATTGTTTGAATGGAATTGGCTCACCGTTTGCAATATCTAATTGTAGTTTCACAAGATCTAATCCAGATACAAACTCAGTGATTGGATGTTCAACTTGTAATCTAGCGTTAATCTCTAGAAAGTAAAATTCTCCATTGTCTGCTCTTAAAAATTCGGCAGTACCAAGATTAGTATAATCAACCGCCTGTGCTGCATTTACAACGAGTTTTCCAATTCGATCTCTCGTTTCCTGATCAACTATTGGTGAAGGAGTTTGTTCAATTAATTTCTGGTTACGTCTTTGAATTGAACATTCTCTCTCAAATATATGAACAGT